>CALVIQ010000084.1 GCA_944331815.1 uncultured Bacilli bacterium | reverse complement strand
TTTCATCTAGTCTTGAAAGTGTTGTATGCTCACAAATAAGAACATCAATTTTTCCTATTCCTTTAAGTATTTTAGGTGTATTTCTACCAATAGGACCGTGTGTACGGAAATCTCCCGTATGTAAAATTCTTTTACCATTAGCTTCTATAAGGAACATATAACTATCAAAAGCAGAGTGGTCTATGCGAATAGGGGTTATTTTCATATCCCCAATTTCTGTTTGTTCATCTTGCTTAAATGTTTTAAATGCCTCTATTCTGTCAATATGAGCTTGTGTCACTTCTGCAATATTAGGCTCTTTCATTTTCTTTTGGTAGATCGTAAATATCTCTTTTGCTTGTTTTCCTATATAAATAGGTACTTCTTTCTTAACTTGCATATATTCGCCTAAATGGTCTAAATGATAATGAGTAATAAAAACTGCATCACATTTTTTACTAATATTAGCAACATTTACTTTTACATTATTTGTGCAAGTAGGTAGGTTAGTACCAACATCAATAAGTATTCTAGCTTTTTTACTTTTAATTTCGGTTACGCATCCACCAATTTGATTAACCCCCCTGTGAATTTTAATCTGCATAAGTATATATTCCTTTCTAATTTTGATTTATTAAGTTTCTATTGTTTGATAAAAAGGTTACTTTTTCTGCAATTATTTTAATTGGGTTATTTTCTTTGCTTTCTATTCTTCCTCTAATGCCTACTAAGTCATCTTTTTTGCAGTATTCAAACGTAGTATTACCAACATAACTCATTAGTTCAATAGGAATAATATCATTTTCATAATCGCCATCTTGATTTTTAAAATTACGACTAATATTTAACATTAATTTATATGTAGTTTTGTCGTCAATTTCTATTTTTTCAATATCATTATGTATTCTGCCAATTAAACATACGTGATTATTCATTATTCTTCATCTCCTTTCTTTCATTTTTTAATGTAATAATAATTTGAACATCCTTTCTAAGCAGTTCTTCTCAGGTCTAGTTAAACCTTTTAAATTATAGTAATATCTATCAATTAAATATTTCGTGTATGCAGTTGCAGATTTATGATGATATAGGTCATCAATATATTTCTGTACTTCTGCAATATGTCTATTCCTACGAAGTAATATTAATTGCTCAGATATATTATTCTTTTGCTCTAAAAGTCTTTTAACTTTTGGTGGAGCTTCTGCTTTAATATCTGCTAGTTCTTCAAAAGTTATTTTATTATTTAAGTAGTTAGTTAGGTTATCAATATAAATTAGAGCTATACATTTAGTGAGGTATTGCTTAAATTTAAAATCTTGTATTTGTTTTGTGTATAACGTGTATGAGTATTTTTTCTCCTTATTAAATACATTAATTTTCTCTCCGTTTGATTTAACTTTAAGATTAGTAAGAATTGTCTTTTTCTTATTCTTCTTAGTCTTAGCAGATTGAATATTGTTGAAAACTAACTCGATAAAATAATAAACTTCTTTTTCAAAATTATTATTCATTGCTAACCCCCTATAAAGAATATAACATAGTGATTTCTATATGTTTTAACACAAAATAAAACCCCATATCCAAATAGGAAAGGGGTTTTATTAAATGCTTATTTTTCTCTTTTAAAAAAGGCTATAAATACAAATGTTCCGGCATGTGAAGATATTGGAGTACAGGTTACTAATTCCCAACCATTATTACCTAAGTCATTTAGATTATTTAAAATTATATCTTTGTATTTTTCATCGTTAATATTGTTGTTGATTATTCCAACATCAAAATACTTTGTTAAATATTCATACTTTTTCATTTTTTACTATTCCAATTCACTATATTTCTATCTTTGATAATAAGTTAAGGAAGCACCTTTTACACAAAACATTTTATCAGAAGTTTGTAAAGTACAATCTCTCCATTCAGAACTTTTACTACTATCAGTATAGAATATAACTTCATCATCATTTATTGTGTAAATTCCACTATCTTTATAAAAAGAATAATCACCAACAACATTATAAAAGTTACCTTTTCCATCAATAACAATATAATTATTATATTCTTTCAAACCATATTCATCATAAGCATACCATGTTCCAACCATATCATCTGTTTTTTCGTTCTGCTCTTCATCTTTATTATCACTAGTGTCATTTTCATTAAAAAATGTATTAAATATAAATATACCTATAATTACTAAAATAACGATAGAAATGATTTTAATACCTATATTTGAACTATTTTTATTATTATCAATATTTGCATTAGTTTGTTTTAAAGATTTATCACTTAAATTATTTTGTTCTTCATTTAGTGTATTCTCCTTAAAATTATTATTTTCAATATTGTTAGTTTCAGCTTTAATATTAGTTAATTGATTGTTAATGTAATTAATAACCTCAATTCTAAGTTTTTTACTATCTCCAATAATGTATGAGTCAACTTTTTTATTTTTTAAAGTAATCTTTAAGTCTCCTGTAATAGAGTTTGAAGCTTTTTCTATATCAGTAAAGTTATATTCAAGAGTTTTTTTCTTGCCCCTCACAACTAATTTATTAGAATAAACCTCTAAGGTATCTTCTGAAGAATCTAACATTGTATGTAATAAATAAATAATTTTTTCTTCTTTTTCCATATTTTCTCCTTTACAACAATTAAAAAAGGGACACTAAACTAGCTGTCCCGTACTACGTCAGCTAATCAAACTTCATTATCTGACAAAATAATTATATCACATAGTGTATTATAAAGTCAATAACATATGTTAAATATATGACATATGTAAAAAGTCTGTAAAATGATACCTTTAATCTATAAGGAGTTGGTATCGGATGAGCAAGAGAAAAGAATATACACCATTATTAGAATATGATATTTTCTATGTTGATATAAAGCCGATAATGGAAGCAAAAGGTATATCTCAAAACCTTTTATCCAAAATTACCGACTTATCTATAAACACAATTAGAAGTTATTATCATTCTAATATCAAAAGAGTAGATTTAGATGTTATTTCAAGAATAGTTATGGCTTTAGATTGTGAAATAAATGATGTCTTGAAGAAGAAATAAAAGTCACTCTATATGAATAGTCAGTAAAGCATTATTTAAAATGTTTAATATATTTTTCTTTGTTTTTATATGTAGTTATAATAGACTCATAATTTGATATATACCTAGAAATAAATTCTTGTGTATATTTTTTTTCGTCGAAATTTTTCTTTCTTTCTTTTCTCATTTTAATATTATGAGTTAAATTGATTTCCATATTTTCAAATAAATATTGATATTTTCCTCTACCTCGTTGAGAGAACACAATATCAGATAATATAGTAATTATTTTTGTTACTTCTTCGTATGTGTATTCATTAATAGGTTTAATATCTATATAATGTTCTGCTAGTAATGAAGATATTATAGGTACATATTTAGCATTACTTATGAAATTGTTTATAATAATTTTATATATCTTATCCTTTAATAAATATAAATTAGTTTCATCATTAACATTATATTTGCTTACTAAGTAATCTTCTACCATTTCTTTATTTGTTTGTATTAATTCACTAAGTAAGAATTCTATATGATAAACATTGAAAAATCTTTCTTTAACTATTTTTATAAATAACTCTAATAAATCTAGAAATTGATTAGCTTGTATTTTATCATTTTCTATAACATTTTATAATTAAGTGATATTTCACTTATATTATTGATTACATTATCAAAATATCTGTATCTTAATAGTTTATAGGAATAAGTATCACGAAAATACCTATCGTTTAATATCATATATTTTAATACTTCTTTTTTTGCATCTACTGTCATATTTTAAATTCAACACCTTTCAATTATAATAAGTTTTATATTATAAATAATATATCTTCTAATATAGCAATAATAATGATATAATAGTAATATAATATTTATAAATTACATATACCATAAATTTAAAAAGGTGTCCTAATAGATAAAATAAACTAATAAATGATTTATGACTTATTTATGCCTTATAAAATTAAACTGTGAAAAACTTTAAAGCTCTCTAAAAAGCTAAAAAGGTTTAAAATAAATAGTAAAATAAACTGATTAAATCAGGGAAAACTAGTAATAAAGTCCCCCCTGAAGATAGGCCGAGAGGCCTATCACTTTTTGTTTTATAAGTGTTTCTCGAGATTTTTGATTTTCTAGATACTAAGCCAGATACCAAATTTATTATTTATTTAAGTTTATTTAAATACTAAGAGTTAAATTATCTATGTTATTTTTTACATCAGATAGATTATTTTGAAACATGTGAGTATAAGTATCTAATGTTTCTTTAGTACTAGCATGTCCTAAATACTTAGATACAGTTGTTACTGGTAATTAAAAGTGATTCACAACTATGTCTAAAAGAGTGTAGTGGTATTCTTCTAATATCAGCATTTTTTGCAATTTTACAACTAATTCTAGACATCATTCCAAATATTAATGGATCTAACTCTCCAAAGATAAACCATTTTTTTTAAATCCATAGTATTTCTTTTTCTCATTATAAAGATTTACTAAATCATGGTATAAAACATCAGTAAGAGGTAATGTTCTAATATTCTTTTGAGTTTTAGGTGGCGTTAGTTTATAATATTTTTGACTATCTTTAACACTATTAGCTTGTTTAGTAATTGATACAAGCTTATTATTCCAATCTATATCAGACCATTGAAGTCCACAACATTCACCTCTACGAAGCCCACAATAATATAACATTTCAAACATTGTCTTATTATTTAGATTAGTAGCACCAGTAATATATTTTTGAAATTCTTCAAAAGTATAAACATCTTTTTCTTCTTTCATTCCATTAGGATCTTTGAAGAATTCTATTTTCTTATAAAAACGCATTAAATTAATATCATACATTTTCATACCCCAGTTAAGAATAATCTTAAGAAACTTTTGAATATCATTTCTACTAGAACATTTAATAGGTTTATCCCATAGTTCTTGTTGAAACCTATGATATAGATTACCATCCATATCTTTTAATTTAACATTTTTAAAACTAGTTAAATATTTTCTTCTCTTTAAATATGTTTCCATAGTTCTTCTACGAACTTTATTTTTTTGTGATTCAATATATTGGTCGGTAAGAGTACCAAATGTCATATCAATATCTCCACCGAATTTAACCTTGTCATTTAAAAACTTTCTTTCAGCATTCATTGTATCCAATTTAGTTTTATAGGCTTGTGAAAATTTCTTTTTCCATTTTCCACTCTAATCTTTTTCGCTCCAATAAAATTTATACTTACTACCATCTTTAGTCCATTGGTTTTTAGGTAATTTATATATTCCCATATATCGTTCCTCCTTTGTTGGAATTTATAAATATGCCAGTTCGTAACAATATTATCTTATCATACAAATGGTAAATATTATAAATCATCTTTCAAAATCATCTTTAGATTTTGAATGTTTTTTTAAATAATCTTTTGTTGTACCAATAGCATAATCAATATCATTTGCCTCATACCAGGTATAGGGTATATGAAGAATATCAAATATTTTAGAAGTAAGATAGTATATCTTATTTTGAAATTTTTTCTTGAAACTCTAGATTCTAGATAAGGTATAACAATATCAAAGAATGCACAACTTCTTTAGTTGGAACAACAGACTTTGAATAAAATAACCTTGTTTTTCTAACTTATCTTTTATCTTCTTTTTAGTCTTTAGTGCAGAATTTCTTCCTAGATATCCTAACTTCATAATATCTTCTAGGGTGCACCATTGCTTAGCTATCAAATTTAATGTCTCTTCTGCAGACCTCCATCCTAATTAATTTTTTTGTGGTGATACATAAATGTAATATGTATAATCTAAATAATATATTTCTTTTTTCTTAATTCTCTAAATGCTAGAGTAACATCTTTTCTACTATCATTACTAAGACAGTAGAGGTCGCTATTCTCTAGTTCATCATCAGATCTAACTAATAGAGATTTAAACATACCTATAGCACTAACTGATTAATCTTTAGGTATTACATAATCATTGGCAAATTATTTCTTAAATAATTTCATACAAATCCTCCTTTCTACAATTGTGTCCGATACCTAGGAGAATTTAAATATAATGCCGTCCGAAAAAGATGTCAACACTTTTTTGTCCGAAAATATAGAAGTTATGATAAAAAAGTGATAAAATTAAATTATGAAAGAAAAAAAGGGAAGAAAGAAGTGATTAAATGAACTCAGAAGAACTTAAGAATTTAATTGAATCTGCAAGAATTGAAAAAGGAATTTCTCAAAGAGAACTTGCTAAATTAATAGGTATAAGTAGAAGTACTTTAAATGATTTAATTAATGGGAAAATAAAAAAAGTAGATATAGATGATCTACGAAAAATTGCTGAGACTTTAGATATGTCATTACAAAAACTATTAAAGGTAGCAGGTTATGATAAAATGCTTTTCTATTTTTCTAAAGATAAATATCCAAATAAATCTAGTAGAGATTTAAAAGACTTGATAGAACAATATAAAAAATCAGGATTGGATTTATTAGATTTTGATACTAAAAAAAGAAAAAAAATTAGTGATGCAAGGCAAAAACTATTTTATATAATGGAACATTTACAAATAATGAAAGATAATAAAGATAGTCTATACACGATAGATAAAGCAATTAAAGATATAAAGTATGCTTTTGATAAATTAGAATTAGCAGAACACAAATATGATTATAGTAAATTACAAAGCAGAATTAATTTATATTAAACATAAGATTGAATTTTATCTTGATATAATTGACAAAATTCATATTATATGCTAGTATAAGCAACAAATTAAATACTTGATATTGTTGCTTGATTTAAATGTGGTGATCATGAAAATAATAATATGTAAATTTAATGGTGATTTAGTTCGAAATCAAAAACATAGTTTTTTAATAAATATATTAATTAATAAGTTGAATGAATACTTTAATATTAATATCTTAAAAGATGATATTATTTATGATAAAAATGGAAAACCCTACATAAAAAACAATCAAAAAAAAATTAGTTTTTCTTATTCTAATGAATTAGCAATCGTTGGCATATCTGATTATAATCTCGGTATTGATGTAGAAAAAATAAAAAAATATGACGAAAAAATTGTAAAGAGAATATATTCTAAAAGCGAATTTGATTTTATAAATAATAGTAATAATAAGAATTATGAATTTACGAAGTTATGGACATATAAAGAGGCTTTTGTAAAATTCAAAGGAACTGGTATAGATAAAAACTTTAGGAAACTCAATTTTATTGATAATAATTTTTATAAATATGATACCTTTTTTAAGACAATTAATTATACAAATTATATTATTACTGTATGCAGTAAAGATTTAAATTTGGAAGTGGAGGTAATATATGAAAAATGATATATTTAATGATGCTTACACAAATTGTCGATTTTCTTGCATATATAATATGGTTAAATATTTTGAGATTGACCCTATATATATAATTGCCAATAATTATTATTCAATTGATGAAGCCAAATGTTCATTAGAAAATATATATTATTTACCTTATAGAGAATTATTAAAGAGTCTTGGTATAAAAACTAGAAATATTCAACTGGTGAAAAGTATAAGTGATATTAAGTTAAAGGATAATGAAGT
>CALVIQ010000083.1 GCA_944331815.1 uncultured Bacilli bacterium | reverse complement strand
AGTATTTAAATCTATATATTTATCAAACACTTATATTCATACTCCACATCGTATTTTTTAGTGTATTTACTATTTATTCCTCTAGTAATAGTAAGGGTATCATTTATTAGACAACTTGTTGTATTGGAGTAACAGATACACCTTGACCAAATGCAGTTGTAGCTAACTCTAGATCTCCTATTTTATCTTTATCAAATATAATACCATTTGCTTCCCCATTTAAATCAATCCCAGTCACACTTCCAAAGCCAAATTTATCAATATAATCAAATAAAGTGTCTTTACCTAATTTTAAACCTAATTCTACAAATCCTGGGTTACAAGAATTTTCTACAACTTGTAAAAATGTTTGTTCTCCATGTCCTCCATGTTTCCAACAGTGAATTGTAGCACCACCAACTTTAACAGCACCACTATCGTAAAAATGATCTTCATCTAAATTTACAATATTTTCTTCTAAAGCAGTAGCTAATGTAATTATTTTAAAAGTAGAACCAGGTTCATATGTCATCCAAATTGGCAAATTACGATTGATTATTTCAGTTGAATAATCTTGATAATTACTTGGTTCAAATGTAGGACGTGATGCTATTGCAAGTATCTCACCAGTTTTAGGATTCATAACTATACCTAATGCTTGATCAGGATTATATTTACTAATAGCATTATCAAGTTCACTTTCTAATGCTACCTGAATATTATAATCTATTGTTAAATAAACATCTATACCATCTTGTGGTTGTTCATATACTTCTGATAATTGTAATTTATTTCCTTTTGCATCACTAAAAAATTTTATAGCTCCATAACTTCCTGTTAAATAATCATCATACATAAGTTCTAATCCAGACAAACCTTGATTATCTATTCCTACAAAACCTAAAGTATGTGCCAACATACTACCATAAGGATAATATCTTTTACTTTCTTTTAATAAATATACACCTGGTAAATCTAAATCATTTATTTTATCTGCTGTTTCGTAATCTAATCTTCTACCCTCTGGATGGACTCTTTCAATTGAAGATTTTACCGAAACATGTTCATACATATCTTCATAAGTAATACCTAAAATAGGAGCTATTAATTTTGCTGTTTTTTCTTTATCTTCAATTTGATTAGGTATCAAAACTAAAGATGTTGTTGTTATATTATCAGCAAGTACTACACCATTTCGATCATATATTTTTCCTCTATTAGCTTCTATTGGTAAGTTTCTACTCCATAAACTAGTTGCATAATTATTTAGTTTTTCATATTCAAATACTTGAATATAAAATACTTTACCAATTATTAAAATAAAAAACAAAAATATAACTAACATAACTATTTTAATTCTAATATGAATACTTTTAAAAAACATATACTCACCCACTTAAGTATATGTTTTATTATTATTATTAAGTATATATATTTAATTCAAGAGATTTAATATGAACACTTTTTTTATTATCAATAATTTTATCAATAATAGTATTTTCTAATTTATCTTTAATGATTTTATCTATTTTTCTAGCTCCAAATTCATTATAATTACTTAATTTTATAATATCATTTATAACATTTTCATCTATCTTAATTTTAATATTTTTATATTTTAAAATTAATTTATTTATTTTATTATTAATTATTTCTTTAATATTTTTTTCATTCAATCTATTAAATGAAACAATATTATCAATACGATTAATAAATAGAATGCTAAAATATTCTTTCAATTTTGTTAAATCATCATTATTTTTATTAAATCCAACATTTATTTCATCAAATCCAATATTAGAAGTCATTATAATAATTACATTATTAAAATAAACATCTACACCTTTTGAATCTTTTATTTTACCATTATCCAATATCTGAAATAATAAATTAATAATAGTTTGATTAGCTCTTTCAATTTCATCTAATATCAAAACAGAAAATGGTTTATTTCTTATTTCTTCTAATATAGTTTTATTATCACTATATCCAATATATCCAGGAGGAGCTCCAACAAACTTACTAACACTATGAGACTCACTAAATTCACTCATATCTAATCTTATTACATTATCTCCAACTAAAGATTTACCAAATATTTTTGCAAGTTCAGTTTTACCTACTCCAGAAGGTCCAGCAAATAAAAATGAATAACATCTATCATCTTTAAATCCTAGTTTTATTTTCTTTGCAATATTACTTAGTTCTTTTATAGCCTTATCTTGACCAATTATGGTATTTAATTCATGTTCAAGTTGTTTTATATCACTATTATTTAATATTTCATAAACAGGTATTTTGGTTTTAGCATGGATAACATTAGCAATTTCATCAATGGTAACTTCATTTTTTGTTTTATTACATAATGTAAGCTCTAAGTTGTTAATCTTATCCATTAAAACAAATTCCTTTTCTTTACAGCTTGTTGCTTTTTTAAAATCACAATTACTAACTGCCTCATTTTTGTTTTTAATTAAATTTTGTAATTGCTTATTTAATTTATTATATTCAATTAATTCTTTACTTTCTTTTAAACTACTTTTTGCACACACCTCATCTAAAATATCAATTGATTTATCAGGTTGATTACGATCAAATATATATTTATCTGATAATTCAATAATTTTATCTAATAATTCATCTTTAATTATTACATGATGATAATTTTCATAAATTGGTTTTAACTTTAATAATATTTGTTTTACAACATCTTTATTAGGTATTTCAATATTAACTTTTTGAAATCTTCTTTCTAAAGCCTTATCACTTTCAATAAATTTTTTGTATTCACTGATTGTTGTAGCTCCAATACATCTTAATTTATTTCTTGATAATGCAGGTTTAAATATATTCGATGCATCAATTGCCCCTTCAGCACCTCCTGCACCAACTAATGTATGAATTTCATCAATAAATAAAATTATATCATTATCTTCTTCTACTTCTTTTAATATTTTACGAACTCTCTCTTCAAATTCCCCACGATACTTAGTCCCAGCAACTAAAGTTGCCATATCTAAACTAATTATTCTTTTAGTTTTCAAATTATTAGGTACATCACCATTTATAATTCTTCTACTTAATTCCTCTACAATAGCTGTCTTTCCAACGCCTGCTTCACCAATCAATAATGGATTGTTTTTTGTTCTTCTTGATAAAATTTCAATTACTCTTTTTATTTCATCTTCTCTTCCAATTACAGGATCTAATTCATTAGCTTTATTAGTTAAATCCGTACCTAATTCTTCTAATAACAATTTTTTCTTTTTTGGTTTAAATATTTTATAATTAAATTCGTTATATAATTTATCTAAATCAATATTTAAATTTAACAATATTCTAATTGCTACACCTTCACCTTCTTCTAACAAACTAGAAAATAAAGCTTCAATGGTAACCTCACTATTTTTTTCTTTACAATCTAACATAGCATTTTCCATTATTCTTTTAAGTAACGGAGTATATAAAAACCATTCACTCTCTTTAGTACCAAAGCCTAAAATTTCAATAATTTTATTTTTAAATTTATCATAATCCAAATTATATTGTTTTAATTTTTTAGAAACATTATTTTTTGATTTTAAAATTGCTAACAAAAGATGTTCACTTCCAACATAAGGATGTCTTAATTCCATCATCTCTGACTTAGCATTAACTAATATTTTTCTTGCTTCTTCTGTAAATTGTCCAAACATTATATTTCCTCCCAATATTATTCTATGTTAATAATGAGGATATTTAATTAATTTTATACAACAAAAAACAAGAATTATTTTATTCTTGTCATTTCAGTATATAACAAACGTAATGATTTTTTATCATCAGGACTCATTCTAGAAAAGTCTAATCTTAATTGATATCCACTATCAAATGAAATTAATAATTTTGCTTTAGATCCACCAAACATAATAGCACTAGTAGATATATTTTTATAAGGTAAAATATGGATTTTTTTATTTCTTGTATAAGGTGTAACATCAAACAAAATCATTCTTTTATCGGTAAATACTGCTCTATCACGAGAAGTTCGATATGCTGCAATTATTTCTTCATTATCCAAAACATAATCTAAAACATATTTTGGTAACTCACCTATTTCAATTTTTTTATTAAAATTAAAATATTTTGTTAATTCTTTAAATTTAATATATGCCATAAAACCACCTACTTAACTAATTTAAAACCACTCAAAGGCCAAATCCTTATAAATACCTTACCTATAATATCTTCTTTTTTAATTAAACCAACTTCCTTATTTCGACTATCTAATGAATTTCCACGATTATCTCCTAATACCAAATACATATCCTCTGGAATAACATCATACCCTAAATCTTTTAAATTAAAATCTTCAGTAACTAAACCATCAACTATATTTTCTTTATAAGGATTATCGTTTATATATAGTATATTATCTTTATAATATATTGATTCTCCTGGTAATCCTATTATTCTCTTTATTAAATATTTACTACCATCATATTTAAGTGATACAACATCATTTCTTTTAACATCAAATAAATAATAATGAAATTTATTTAATATTAAAACATCCCCTTCATTTAAAGTTGGCTGCATAGAAGGCCCTACAACTTGTTGTAAAGTAACAACATATAAAACTATTATTAAAACTACAACAATAACAATAATATACTTTAATATATCTTTGAAAAATTCTTTTATTCCTCTAAAATCCATAATATCGCTTCCTAATAATATATTACTAAATATAGACAATTTGTCAATATCTATTCATCTTGTTTTAATTTTAATTTTATTTTATCAGATAATTTACTTCCAGCTTTAATACTTTGTTCAACAACGTATCCGTAGCCTTCAATATCATAATCTATTTTTAATAAATCAAGAATCGAAATAGCATCAATTCTAGAATATCCAATTAATGATGGCATTTTAATATTGTTGTCATTTGTTAATAAAATAATTTTTTCTCCAGTTAATAATGTTGTTTTATTAGGATATTGATTTATAATTCTATCACCATTTCCTAATAATACCACTTCTAATCCTTGATCTTCTAATTTTTTAACAACTTCTTCAGTTTTTAAATTTGTATAATCTGTTATTTCAATTCTTTTTTTTGTTTCATCATCATCTTTATTACTTATCATACCTTTATATTTAGCTATCGATTCCATAATAGCATGAGTCATGGTTTTTAATCCAATATTAGAACCATTATTAGGCCTTTTCATAGAAACAAATATTATTATTTCAGGATCATCTTTAGGAAAAATTCCTGAAAAAGAATACAAATTATCTAACCAACCATTTAAATAACCGCCATGTTCTTCATCATATATTTCAGCTGTTCCTGTTTTACCCATAACATCTAATCCATCAATCATATAAGCAGTTCCAATTGCTCCATCTTCTACATTATTAACTGCATTATACATTAATTCTTTAATTTTTTCAACAGTGTTATGACTTACAATTCGATCACTTTTTTCAACTGTTCTTTCATATACTAGTTCACCATTATTTAAAATTTTACTAACAATTTTAGGTTTTACCATATAACCATCATTTGCAATAATACTTAAAGCTTGTAATTGTTGAATTGGTGTGGTTGTGATACCTTGACCATATGAAGCAGCCGCAACCTCAACTGGATAATTAAATACTAAACTACCAGATAATTCTCTAGGTAATTCAACACCAGTTGTATTGCCAAATCCATAACTAGTTAGACAATCTTTTAAATCATCCTTAGTTAAAAAATTCTGCATTATATTAACAGTACCAACATTACTAGACATTTCAAATCCATGATCATACGTAATTTCTCCCCAACCAACTTTATTCCAATCGTATATTTTAGTACCTTCAACATCAATAACACCGGATTGATAAGTTTGATCACCCACATAAGTACCTTTTTCAATTGCACACATATAGGTAAATATTTTCATAACACTACCTGGTTCGTAAACAAAAGAAGTCAATGGATTTTCATAATTAGTTAAATTTAATTTATTCGGATCGAAGGAAGGCTCAGAAACAGATCCTAATATATCACCTGTTTTAGCATCCATAACATTAACTGTTAACCATTCAGGATTGTAATCTTCAACTACTTTATTAACTTCTGCTTCTATTATTCTTTGAATATTAGCATCAATAGTTAAATAAATATCACTTCCATCAACAGCAGGAACATTTTCTTCAGGAGTATCTGGTATTTTATAACCATATCTATCTTGTTGATAACTAATATAACCATTAATCCCTTTTAATATTTCATCATACTCAACTTCAATTCCTAATTCACCTTGAATAACAACTTCAGTTTTAGTAACATCATCAACTATTACTTCGACTTCATTTTTTTTAGCATATCCAATAATATAAGAAGCAAAATCACCATTTGGATAATATCTTTTATAACTTTCAATAAAATCAATTCCTGGTAAATTTAAATCTTCAATTTGCTTTTTTAATATTTCGGTTATTCCTCTACCACCTGGACCTAATTCAACTTGATAAGCTTTTTTGTTCAATAGTTCTAAAATTGTTTCTTCCTTCATATTTAATAAAGGAGCTAATGCTTTTGCCGTTCCTTCTTTATCTTTAACATGATATAAAGTAGTTGATGATCCAGTTCTACTTTCATCTAAATATGCAATTACTGTATAACTAGATACATCTGTAGCTAAAACATCTCCTTGGGAATCATAAATAGTTCCTCTTTTAGCATGTAAAGTAGAAGAATATGTATTACGATTAGAAGCAAATTCTTGCATATTTATACCATATACATTTGGTGATAATGACAAATATAAATATTGTAAAAATAATACAAAAATAAAAACAAGAAATACACAGAATACCGTCATTGGAGTTTTCCATTTTATACTTCTTGTTTTCATATTTTTCACCTCTTAATCACCTATAACAACTATATTATCATTATTATACGCTAAACCTAATTCTTTGACAACTTTAGATACATTATCAAATGAAGTTAATTCATTTACTTGCATTGTAAGACTTTCAACAGTTTTTTCTTCTGTTGATATTTCATATTTAATTTTTTCATTGCTCATTTTATAGTTTCCAATACTTGCACCAAAAAAAATTTTAATAAAAATGGTTAATGCAAAACATAAAATTCCACAAAAATATAATAATTTTTCACCTTTAGTCAAACCCTTTTTCTTTTTTGCCATAGCTATCTTACCCTTTCAATTATCCTTAATTTAGCGCTTCTTGCTCTATTATTATTAATTAATTCTTCATTACTTGGATCAATATTACCAACTATTTTATATTTAGGTTGATATTCAAGAGGAATGATTGGTAAATTTTTTAAATTTTTATCAACCTTACTTACTTCATCAAATATTTTTTTACATATTTTGTCCTCTAGTGAATGAAAAGTTATAACTTCGATTCTACCACCAACTTTAATTAAATCTAATGCTTGCCTTAAACTTTTTTCAAAGACATTTAATTCATCATTAACTTCAATCCTAATAGCTTGAAATACCTTTCTTGCTGGATGTTTTTCTTTTTTATAACTAAATGGTACATTATCTTTAATTACTTCAGCTAATTCTAAAGTAGTTGTGATTGGTCTATTTTTAATAATACCTTTAGCAATTGATAATGCATATTTTTCTTCACCATATTTTTTGAATATATCAACTAATTTATTTAAATCATAGTTATTAACAATATAATAAGCATCTAATTTTTGTTCTTGATTCATTCTCATATCTAATCGTGCATCTTGATGAAAACTAAATCCTCTTTCTTTTTCATCTAATTGTGGGCTAGATACTCCTAAATCATATAAAATAGAATCAACTTCATTAATGCTTAATCTATTTAATTCTTCTTTTAAATTAACGAAATTACTATTAATAATTTTATAGTTGTTCCCTATTCCTTCTAGTTTTAAATTAGCCTTATTAATAGCTTCTTTATCTTGATCAAATGCATATAAATATCCCTTTTTTATTCTTTTCAATATCTCACTACTATGTCCTGCATAGCCTAAAGTACAATCTACAACTATACTATCTTCTTTTAAATTTAAATTATTAATACATTCTTCTAATAAAACACTTATATGCATAAATCACCTTAAATATTTGGAGCAAATAATTTATCTGCTATATCAGATATTGAATCTTCATTATCTAATAAGAATTGTTCAAATCTTTCTTTACTCCATATTTCTAATCTTTCATTCACACCGATTACTACACATTCTTTTTTTAAATCAGCGTATTTTATAAGTGGACTTGGTATATTTAATCTTCCTTGTTTATCAAATTCTCCTATTGTAGCGCCTGATAAGAAAAATCTCAAATAATTTCTAGCATCTTTAGTGTTTGGTAATTCTTTATATTTATTAGCTATATTATTCCATTCTTCTTTAGGATAGATAAATAAACAACCATCTAAACCTTTAGTTACAATAAATTGTTCACCTAATTCATATCTTAATTTTGATGGAATGGTTATTCTTCCTTTATCATCAATTGTATGATGATATTCCCCCATAAACATAATTATCACCCACTTTTTGACACCTATTACCACTTCATACCAACATTTTACTCTTTTTCTTAATTTTTGTAAATAGATTTATGTAAATTTGACAAATAAAAAATCTAATAAATTATTACCTAATAATTTATTAGATTTACTTTTATTGATAATTTAATGTAAATTTTCTATGTTAATGTGGAATACTTCCTATTTCATCCGGATTTACATATTCTGGTGAATCTAATTTAGAAACAACATTAGATTGTGAAATATGAATAACTGGACGTATACCTAAACCACTATCATCATCTAGCGAAGTAACAAAAAAAATTCCACTATTAAGTACATTCCATACATTTCCAATATTAGATGCAACATTCACATTTACCAATTTATTTGTCCAATAACCAACTCCTGCACTATTATCTCCATTTGTAGCTAAATTTATCGTTACCCATTCTGGAAACAAATATTTTTCCCCACCTGCTGCTATTATTGCCTCTTGACATTCTTTTCTAAAAATACAATCATTTATTTCAATATTATCCAATATAAAATTACTAAAATCTGTAGAATATTTACTTTCCCAATTTGATGTTTCTCCACTTGCTTCTAATTCTTTATAATATTCTGTTAATTTTAATATGTCTTCTGCTTCTGGTAAATATTTCTTTGTTACTTTATTCCAACTACTTGTTCTTTCATTTAATGTTTTATTTGCTGTAACAGCTCCATATGTATATAAATTTTGATTCAATTGTTCTGGATTATTTTCATAATCCGTTTGCATATCACTACCTGTAGCTGTCTTATAATCTTCTACACTTATCCAAGCTACTGTTCCTCCCGGTAAATTTCTATCTAATATTCCTACTATTTCATCTCCATTTACTTCTAGTACATAGATATTTTGGGTCTCACTATCACTTACTTGAACTTTTAATAAATCTCCTACTGCATATTTTGATTCTGGCTTATTTAAATCTCCTTCTACCATTGCATTTTCTTCTAAACTATATATGTGTCCATTACTTTCTACTTTTAACCATGTTAATTTAGTACTATACTCTATTTCTATTATTTTAGCATTACCTAAATTTACCATTTCTTTTACTTTTTCTGCATCTAAACTTGATGTACATATTCTTACATAATCTTTATCCAATTGAGCTTTCACATCTTCTGTTGCACAATAATTATTGATTCCACTATATATCATATTTGATTCTGATAATCCGGCACTTTTTTTAGCATCATCTACCACATTTAATATTATTGGGGTTGCAATAAGAGCCACAATAGCTAGTATAATTATTACTGCTAATAACTCTATTAGCGTAAATCCATTTTTTATTTCTTTCATTATCTTTACCTCTTTCTTTGAATTTTCTAAAAATATAGTCAAAATATATTTTTTGATATAGGTCAGCAAAAATAGAATTTTCAATTTCTTTACTAGTACTACTTTATACTATATCTTCTATTTTTAGTTATTTCTAACAAGGAATAACGCTTGTTTTCTATATCTTCTTATTTATAAATCACTCTATATATACTTAGTTTTATAGAAAGCTGGGCGAACGCCATAGTTGTCAGAGTTGTCCACATTGTCGTTGTTGAGGTTGCCGTTGTCATTGACATTCCACGCGTTATCAGGATTAGACACAACACTGCAGCATTATCCCTATAAATAATCTTCTACTCTTACCCACTCTCCTTTTATTGTTTCAAATTTTTGATTTTTTATTATCAAATTGTAACAATTTCCTTTTTCTAGATGACCTTTATAACTACTAAATACTTGAAAATAATTTTCAAAAGGAATTTTATTAGTTTTGTAAAGTTTATACATTTTCTTAATTCTTTTTTTAAATTTTAATTTTGTAGAATTTTTTACTTTAATAATTACTTTATTATTTAAAACAATAAATCTAAATCCTAAATAAGTTACTCCTTCTTTTTTAGAATATATTTTAGTTTTATGATTAAGTTCTAAATCATATTTTATTAAAAATTCTTTTATTTTTAATAAACAATATTTCAAATAATTTTTATCTTCGTGAATCAAAACTCCATCATCCATATAACGACAATAATATTTAATTTTTAATACTTCTTTTATATAATGATCTAAATCATTTAAATAAAATATTCCAAATACTTGACTAGTCATATTACCAATAGGTATTCCTTTTCCTTTAGTATAACCATAATCATTAATATAATTAGTACTGCCAATTATTTGATAAATAAGATTTAGAGCATCTTTATCTTTAATTTTTTTTGAAACTAATTTTTTTAATATTTCATGATTAATACTGTAAAAATATTTTTTAATATCAAATTTTAAAATATAAAAATTTTTATTTTTAATTTGATTTAAATATTTTTTAACTAATTTAATCCCATAACTTGAACCTTTATTAAGTCTTGCTGCAACATTAGAATCAATGTAGCTCTCTTCAAAATCTAAAAAATAATAAGCAACTAAATGATTAACAATTTTATCTTTAATTTTTAATGACATAATTATTCTTCTTTTAGGTTCATATATTGTAAATATATTATATTTATCAAATACATAATTTTTATTATTTAATTTATTATATATATCTACTATATTCATTGAATAAAAATCATTAAATTTTTCTTTTCTTACTTTATTATTAATTTTAATTTGATTATATATATAAATAATATTATCTATATCACAAATTTTAGAATATAAATTATTTGTTCGTTTCATTAATCCAACCATATATTAATTTTGTAATATCTAATAAATAGTTTGTATAACTTACATATTTTTTTTGATTTATTAATTTATTATTTAATGAAATCATAAAATAAAAATCTAACATTTTAATTTTACTTATTATTAAATATTGATTGTTTTTCTTATCTTCTAAACAATTAGTATAATAAGTAAGTTCTAAAATATCATATAAAGAAGAAATTATTTTATCTTTTAAAACTTTATATTTATTTGGATAATTTATAACTGTTTTTTCTATATACATAATTGTTTTTTTTAAATTGGTCACAATCAATAATTTATCTTGCATATTTCTTCAACCTTAGAAATCAGTTCATTATTATCAAATAAACATTCTGTTATTCTATTTATTCTTCTTTCAATGTCATTTTTATTTTTTATTTTTTTTAACATACTATGATATTTATTATCTTTATACTTTACATGTTTATCTTCATATTTAAAATTAATATGGTTATCTTTAAGCTTGTTTACAACAACATCAATATTCTTAAGTGGAAAACCACAGCGATTATTAATTATTTTATAATCAAACAAACTATTAATAATTAGGCAATCTTCATTAAAAACATTATAAAAAATTCCTATCTTAATTATTTCTACATAATTTTTCATCAACACCTCATCTATTGTACTGCAACTATATTATAATATTTTTTTTAATTATTGTAAAGGACAATAGTAAACAATTTGTCTTAAATTTGTGATAAATTCCTATTATAAGTTTATTTATGAATAATTCCTAAAATTCTACAACAAAATGTAGATGAAAGGAATGATAAATTTTGAAAGGAATGTTTACAATGAATGAATTAAAAAGAATTACTATTATTCAATCCGTAATTGATGGAATAAGGACTCAAAAAGAAGCAGCTAAGATATTAAAACTATCAGATAGACAAATTAGAAAAATTGTTAAAAGATTTAAAGACGAAGGCCCAGAAGGAATAAAACATAAAAATAAAAATTATAAACCAGTACATACTCTATCTAATGAGTTAAAAGAAAAAATTATTCAATTAAAATTATCTGATGACTATTCAAATACTAATTTTAGTCATTTTAGGGATTTATTAGAAGAAAGAGAAAATATTAAAATTTCTTACTCTGCTTTATATAATATTTTAAATAACAATCATATTACATCTAAAAAAGCTCATAAATGTAAAAAAACACATAGAAGGAGAAAAAGAAAAGAAGCAGAAGGATTGTTAGTTCAAACAGATGGTACTCCATTTGATTGGTTCAACATTGGTAAAAAATACTCTCTTCACGGTTATATTGATGATGCTACTGGAAAAATACTTGGTCTTTATATGTGTGAAAACGAATG
>CALVIQ010000082.1 GCA_944331815.1 uncultured Bacilli bacterium | reverse complement strand
ATTAATAGTAAAATTTTGATAATAAGTATCAATTGTTTTGTTGTGTCTAAAATTAAACATAAAAGTTATATAAACAAAAAAGCAAGAATTTTTTTTCTAAAATTCTTGCTTAAGTTAATGACATTGAGATTAATTCTAGTTTTATTTGCGCAGATGGTGGAATAGGTAGACACGCAGGCTTGAGGTGCTTGTGAAGTAATTCGTGAGGGTTCAAGTCCCTTTCTGTGCACCAAATTGATAGGAAACTCGAACTTTTCATTCGAGAGTAATAAATTACTAACAGAAATGTTAGTTTTTTTTATTTAAAAATTTGTGCTTTTTTGTGTTAATTTTAAATACTTATAAAAAATCCCTATTTTATAGAGAAAAAATGCACACATAAAAATTAAAATATCAAGGCACTAGTTTTTAAATGAAAGGTGAGATAAAATCAATTTTAAAGATTTGAAAACTGTCAAACTTTAGTATTGTCAATAACAGTAATTATACTTTGTATGTGAGTACTTATATTGCTTGGAGTACCAATTTTTTGTGAAGTTTGACTTTTTTCTAAAAATATGTATAATAATAACCTAACAAAAGGGGGATTATTATGGAAATGAATGTTTTTAAAAATATTTGTGGTAGTATTGATTATAATACTTATAAAAGTTTACAAAATACTTTAGGTATGTCTACTATTGGACTTGCTGTAGCAAATGAATTAACATCTCAGTATCCTTTAATAAATAATTCTATTGACATTTTGTCATATACTACATTAGTTGCATATTTAGGAATGGTTTTGACAAAAGGAAAAGAATATACAAAAGATATTAAACAAATTAGAGAATTATATAATTATTTTTTAAACAACTATAATAAGTTAAATAAAATTTTTGATTTGAGTAATCCGGTAGAAATACATACAATGTTTAATTACCTATTATATAAGGGTTATTTATCTAAAGATAAGAAATTTCAATTTTCTGGTAAACAAGCAAGAGATTTAAATGGCTTAAGTGGTGTAAATGTTATTACTGGAAAAGCAGTTTGTAGACACATTTCTGGTATGCTTACCGATATTTTAAATGAATATGGAATTGAATCTAGTCAATTAGGTGTATATTCAAAAAATTATAATATAAATATTAATATTTTAAAAGAACAAAAACATACAAAAGAAGAATTAGTTAATTGGGTTAGAATGCATATAACTGACGAACAAATTTATGAATATATAATGAAATTAATTTATGAATTAGTAGATAAAGGAAATCGAAATATAGAGATTTCTTCAGAAATGATTGATGACAAGAATATACTAAAAAGAAAAATTGGAAATCATGCAATATCTTTTGCTTTTATAGATGGAAAAAGTTATTTCTTAGATCCAACACAAACTAGAATTTACAGGATGAAAGAATCTAATGGAGATACATTATATGATAGTGAATGTGATGAAATACCAATCCGTCTTTTATCGTCAATACTATTAAACGATTTAAAAGGCTATTTACAAATGAAAAAACGTTTATCCAATCCATGTTCAAGTATCTCATTAGAAGAGGAACAATCATTGATAAAAGCTACTTTGGATAAATGTAAAAATAATATGGATATATTTGAACAATTTTATGCTGATAATTGTGAATTATATGATGATATTTCAAGTAAAATATTGAAGCTTAGAACAAATAAAATAATATAAAATAGAATATGTATTATAATATAGTTAGTTAATAATTATTGCTAACTATTTTTATTATAATTTGAAAGGATTCTTATGAAAATATTATATTGTTTTGAAAATAATAAATACCTAATTAAATTATCAAAAGGTAATGATCAAATTAAAATAAATTTTGAAGGTTCTGATTTATATTTTGTAATGTATAATTATCATGAAGATAATAAATTTGTTATAGGTAAAGATAATGATTTATATGCTTATTTTAAAAATTTATTTAATGAAATTAGAATTAATGATAATCCATATAATAAAATGCTTAATGATAATAAATTTATTTGGATAAGTGAAGATTATGGAGAATATGAAAATGCGAATAGATTAATTATTACAGAACTAAATGATAGTTATATTATTCAATTTTATAATAATCCAAATAAGATGTTTGGAAATGCTAAGGTATGTCCTATATGTTTTTGTTTAAGTGGAAGTAAAAATCAAAATATTGCTAACTTATTTGCTATGATGTTTAATAATATTATTAGTGAAAAATGTTGTAATAAAATATTAAAGAAATGTTATGAAAAATAAAAAAATTTTTAAAGAAGTATTATTTTTAATTATTAATTGCATAAAATAATATAAGAACTTGACGTACGTTAAAAAGTACGCTATAATGTATGTGAGGTGATTAATGTGAATACAATTAATATTACAAATGCAAGACAAAATTTGTTTCAATTAGTATCTGATGTAAATAAAGGGTTCAATCCTATTAATATTATTAATAATAAGGGAGAAAATGCTGTTTTATTATCTGAAAGCGATTGGCGAGATATAGAAGAAACAATTTATCTAAATTCTATACCAGATTTTGTTGATACAATAGAAGATGCTCGTAAAGAAGATAAAACTAAATGTAGTGTTTATAATAAAGGTGAAGAATGGTAGAATATAAAATAATATTTTCTAAATATGCAGATAAAGACAAAAAATTGTTAAAACAAGCAGGTCTTGAGTACAAAGCAAAAGAGTTACTTGATTTGATTTCTATAAATCCGTATCAGACACCACCTACTTATGAAAAATTAAAAGGTAATTTGACAGGATGCTGTTCTAGAAGAATAAGTTACCAACATCGTTTAGTTTATGAGATAGACGAAGTAAAAAAGGAAATATTTATATTAAGAATGTGGACTTATTATGATAAATTATAATTAATGAAGGTGGGTTGTATGAATAAAGAATATGTAAGAGTAATGCTTGGTAGCTGGGAAAATTCTCAATTTATAACAGTAAAAAAAGGAACAAGAGTAATGTTATCTGATGGAACTGTTATAAGGGCAGGTGTAACCTGTGAAGAATTTAGACAAGAAATGGATAAAAAAATTGATAAAATTTGTCAACAACATGATCGTCATGAAAGATTACAAAAAGTTAAAACTAAAGTATTAAGTTTGTTTAAATAGTATTATATATACTATTTTTTAATGTTTAGTACTTGACAATACAAGGTAGCTGATATATAATTATACAAGAGGTGAGATATGAACACACAATTTAAAAAAGGAGTTTTAGAATTAATTGTTTTATTAGCTGTCAATAAAAAAGATATGTATGGTTATGAATTAGTCATGGAAGTATCTAAAGTTGTCGATGTTAATGATGGAACAATTTATCCATTATTAAAGAGATTAACTAATGAAAGATATTTTGAAACATATTTAGTTGATTCTACTGAAGGACCTGCAAGAAAATATTATAAAATAACTGTTTTAGGTAAAGAAAGAGTGGAAGAGTTAAGAGATAATTGGAAAGTATTTGCTAATAGTGTTAATAAATTTATAAAGGAGAGTATGAAAAATGAACAAAAGTAGTTTTATTAGTAAATTAAAGAAAAATTTAAAAATATTAGATGAAAATGAAGTTAAAGATATTGTTGATGAATATAGTGAAATAATTGATGAAAAAATAAAAAATGGTAAAACAGAAGAAGAAGCTATTAAAGATTTTGGTGATGTAAATGAACTATGTAAAGAAATTTTAAAAGCTTATAAAATAAATCCAAAATATACTGATGATGATGTTAAATTTGATTTTGAAAATTTTATTAAGAATACTTCTACTAAATTATCAAATTTTACAAAAGGTTTAATTGAAGATGTAAAAAAACATGATGATATTACTTTAGATTTTGTTTTTGAAGTAATCATTAAAGCTATTATTTTGTTAGTTATTTTTGCTATTATTGGGTTACCATTTTTAGTAGTATGTAAATTAGGTTATGCAATATTTGAGATAGCTTTCTTCCCATTAAATATTTTATTAAGTGTTTTATGGGGCATGTTGATATGGATTTTATATTTTGTTGTTTGTGTTTTGATTAGTATTAGAATGTTTAAAGATAATATAAAACAGACAAAAAAAACAATAAAAAAAAACAAAAAAGTAAAAATTGATGAAGAAAAAAAAGAAGAAAATGTAAAAGAAAAAATAACAAAAGAAAATAAAATAAAAAAAGATGAAGTAGTAAATATATTAAAAGAAATAGCAAAAATATTTATCTTCATATTTATTATATTACCTCTAATTTTTGTTAATTTAGGTATCGTAATAGCAATATGTTTTACTATTTATTATTTAATAATTGGAATTGATTTATTAGGTATATTATTTATTTTATTAGGTTTATTAGTATTTTTTGGTTATATATCTAATCAGTTATCTAATTTGTTTAGTAAAAAAATAGAGTTTAAATTTTATCCTTTTTTAATATTTATTATTTTATTAGGAATTGGAATTATATTATCATTTAATACATTTAAAGATATAAAGTATATTGAATACGAAAATAATGATGTTTTAAAATATAATTATGTTATTGAAAATAAAGTTAATTTATATTTAGAAGGTAATTATGATATCATTTATAATGAAGATATGAAAGATAATGAATTAGTTATTGAAGTGTATTATAATGATGATTTTGTTACAATAGATGAACAACAATCAAAAAATAGAATAGTAATTTTATCAAATGATAAAGGATTTTCTAATTGGTATAACGATTGTATAAATAATTTAAAAGATAATAAGATAGTTAATTATAGTAAAGCAAATGATTTATATTTTAAAGTATATGGAAATAGACATACTATTGACGCTATTAATATCAAATAAAAAGACATATAAAATTTATGTCTTTTTTTAATAATTCTTATGATATAATTATTATAGTTGCTGGAATAGCTTAGTTGGTAGAGCAACGCATTCGTAACGCGTAGGTCGTAGGTTCGAATCCTATTTCCAGCACCATTAAAAAGGAGTATGATTATGAAGTTAAGATGGGATAGAATTATAGCAGTTTTTTTTGTTTTTGTGGTGTTAATAGGAATAGGAGTTTATTTTATATTTTTTAATAAAGATGAAATATTAGATGAAAATGATAAAACAGAAACCCAAGAACAAGAACCAATAATAGAAAAAAAATTACAAATTTTAGATTTGGAATCTAATACTAGACCAATTGCGGTTATGATAAATAATCATAAAACTGCACAACCATATCAAACAGGATTAAATGATGCATATTTAGTTTATGAAATTGTTGTTGAAGGTGGTATTACTAGAATGATGGCAGTATTTAAAGATCAAGATACTGCAACAATTGGTACAGTAAGAAGTTCTAGACATTATTTTTTAGACTATGCCCAAGAAAATGATGCTATATATACACATTTTGGATGGAGTCCACAAGCTGAAGAGGATATTAATAATTTAAATATCGATAATATCAATGGTATGGTTGATAGCGGATTTTGGAGAGATCAAGAACTATTAAATAATGGAGTCCCATCTGAACATACCGCTTATAACAATATAGAAAATATTTTAAAAGTGGCAGATAAAAGAGGATATGAAACAACATCAACTAAAGATACATTATTAAATTATAGTATTGATGAAATAGATTTATCTACAATGGAAGGTGCTATTAAAGCTGATAATGTATTTATTGAATATTCAAGTTATCAAAAAAATACATTTAAATATGATTAAGTTAATAAAGTGTATAATAAGTATAGCAATGATACTTTAAGAAAAGATTATGTAACTGGTGAAGCTTTTAAGGCAAAAAATATTATTACATATCAAGTAAATAATTATAGTATGGATAGTTATGGAAGACAAGAAATAGATAATATTGGTAGTGGTGAAGGATATTTTATATCAAATGGTTATGCAGTACCAATTACTTGGGAGAAGAAAAGTCCATCTAGCCAAACAGTTTATAAATTTTTAGATGGTAAAGAAATAACTGTTAATGATGGAATTACTTATATTCAAATCCAACCAAAAAATAAAACTTTAGAAATTGAATAATTTTTAGACAAAAGTTATTCTTTTTTTTATCTAATTATGATATAATGTTATAGTTCGGGGTGAAAAAATGATACTAGATGAAGATTATATAGCCATAGTTAAACATATATTGGATAATGAAGAATTTTTAAAATTAAAAAATTATGAGCATCATGGAATAACACGATTTGATCATTCATTAAAAGTTTCTTATCAAGCTTATAAATTTGCTAAAAAACATAATTTAGATTATAAATCAGTTGCTATTGGAGGATTATTGCATGATTTCTTTCATTCTTCTAATGTTAGTTTAAAAGAAAAGTTTATTTCAACTTTTAATCATCCTTTAAAAGCAGAAGTAAATGCTTTAGAAAAATTCAATGTTAATACCAAAGAAGCTGATATTATAAGAAGCCATATGTTTCCTTTAAATTTAGTTGTTCCTAAATATAAAGAAAGCTGGCTAGTAAGTTTATATGATAAGAAAGTAGCATTATTAGAATTTAGTTATAAATTAGGTTATAAATTAAGATATACATCTAATTTAACTATATTATTGTTATTTAATTTTATAAAATAGATAGATTTCTATCTTTTTTAATTGTTTTAAATAAAAAAATATATTATAATATTGTTATGTCCTCGTAGCTCAGTAGGATAGAGCGATAGCCTCCTAAGCTGTAGGTCGTTGGTTCGATTCCAATCGAGGACGCCATTTTTATTGAATAATATTTTATAAATTTTTAATAACTTTTGATAAGTTATTTTTTTAATTACTTAATAGTCAACATTTAAATTAACTTAATAGTCAACATTTAAATTAATTGTTGACTTTTTTACAAAAAATGGTAGTATATTAAGTATGAATAATTTATGTGCGTTTGTGAGGTGAAGGTAATGAATCGGTTAAAAGAAGTTTATAGAAATGATTTGCCAGGTAGATTTAATGAAATGGAAATGCTTGATAGACATTTTTCTCGTATTTTGAATGTTTTTAATGGAAATATTTTACCGCCATATGAAATATTAATTCATACATCTAGTATTTGTAATTTAAATTGTAAATGGTGCATAGGTGGATATGTTTCATCAAAAGAAAATAAAGATGCATTACTAGATAATAATTTACTTAAAAAGGAAAATATGGTTAAGATAGTAAATAGTATTATAAATTACAAGAAAATGGGATATGACTACAAGAATAATTGTAATAAGGAATATAAAGTTGAAAATGTTACTTTTTCTGGAATAACTGGAGAACCTTTAATTGCAAAAGATTCAATATTATATGCTATAGATGAATTATCAAAACATAACATTCGCGTTGGAATATTTACAAATGGGGTTTTAATTAATAAAGCAATGTATGAAACCTTATTAAAATTAGGATATATACTAATAAGTATAGATG
>CALVIQ010000081.1 GCA_944331815.1 uncultured Bacilli bacterium | reverse complement strand
TTATATTTTTTAGTTCTTCTTCTATTTGTATTTTTTCACTTACTTTATATGGATCCAATCTTGTTTCTACCATTATGTGATTTAAACTATCGTATATTCCTAAGCATCTTCCTCTTACTCTTCCTACACTTCCTGGTTGACCTAATTGTAATCCATAATATTCTTTTAATTGATTATTATTTGGCAATTCTATTATACTTCCATCTACTGATAATACGATGTATCCTTTATACGTTTTTATTTCTTTTTGTTTATACATCATTTTAACATATTCTTCATTCATTACTTTAAATATTATTGGATTTAAATTTTGTCTTTGCTTTGAAAATGCTTGTTTTGTTATTTCTTCTTTGTTTATCTTTTTCATATATTCTTTTAGTTCCAAAGTTAAAGTTTTACCTTTTTTATTTAGTATACATAGAATTATTTCTTTATAGGTTATTTTTCTTTTCCTTGTAAAACTGGTTTCTTTTACTTTCCCTATTTTTAGATATTCCTTTTTACTTAATAATTTTAGTAACTCCTTTATTCTTTCAAAACTCAATGCTTTCACCTCTATTTTAATAATAGCATATTTAAAGCATTTTTCATAGTTTTTTTATTTCTTTATTTTCCTTTTATTTTCAATATCATATCAACTATTTTCGTGATTCTTAAGTTGACAGCATTGATGTAAATCCTTTCTTCATTTAAATCACTCCTATACTATATAAATTATAACTTATTTTTTTGTTTTAAACAATATCATTTTAAACAATTTATAAAATTCAACTATTACTAATGGTACTAAAGATAAGGAAATTATAACTATCCATTCAAATAAATTTGGTCTTTGTAATGATAAAAACGTTGCTATTGGTTTTATAAATACTAACATTAATAATATTATAATTGATATAATCATAGATAAATAAAGATACCAGTTTCTAGCGTGTTTTTTAGAAAAGAATGATATATCTGGTGAATGTTGATTTAATGAATGAACTATTTGAGATAATGAAAGTGTTATAAATGCCATTGTAACGCCTTCATTAGGAGTATCCAAGTATCCAATATAATAAGCAATTAAAGTAATAGTAGATATAATAACACCATGAAATATTACTCTTGCAATCAAACCTTTTTCGAATAATGTTCCGGCTTTAATTGGCTTTTTAGTCATAATATCACTAGAAGCAGGATCTACACCTAATCCCAAAGCAGGAATTGTATCTGTTACTAAATTTATTATTAGAATATGAACTGCTAAAATAGGTGTTCCAATATTTGCTAACATAGCAATAAATATAACTAAAACTTCTGATATATTACCAGCTAATAAATATTGAATAACTTTTTGGATATTATTATATATTCTTCTACCTTCCTTAATAGCAGATTCAATAGTAGCAAAGTTATCATCTAATAAAATCATATCTGATGATTCACGCGCAACATCAGTTCCACCCTTACCCATGGCAATACCAATAGAAGCAGCTTTCAAAGCAGGAGCATCATTTACGCCATCACCTGTCATTGCTACAATATTATTATTTCTTTTAATTGAATTTACTATTCTTAATTTATCGTTAGGAGAAATTCTCGCAAATACAGAGGTTTTTAAAACTACTTTGTCTAATTCATCATCAGACATTTTTTCTAAATCCGATCCACTGATAGCTAAATCTCCTTCCTGATAAATATTCAATTGCTTTGTTATTGCTAAAGCGGTTTCAACATGATCTCCTGTTATCATAATAACTTTAATACCAGCTTTATGACAAGTTTCGATTGCTTTTTTAACCTCTATTCTTGGAGGATCTATCATACATACAATACCAATAAAAATTAAATCACTTTCTAAATCTTCTTCCAAATTAGAAACTCTTTTATAAGCAAAAGCTAAAACACGCATTGCTCTTTTAGAAGCATCTTCACATAATTCATTTATCTTATCTATTTCTTCATACGTTATATTTTTAACTTTATTTCCGTCTAATATTTTATTACATAAAGGTAAAACCGTATCAACCGCACCTTTAGTATAAGATGTATAGCCATTTATTTCATTAACTGTTGTCATTCTTTTTCTAACAGAATCAAAAGGTAATTCTGATACTCTTTTAAATGATACTAATGATTTATTTTCTTTAGCAAATTCTTTTAAAGCAATTTCGGTTGGATCACCAATATCTAAAGTAGCATTATTACACAAAGAACAAGCATATAATAATTCTTTGTTATCGACCTTACCAGTATTAACTTTATTATTCATAAAATCATCATATAAAGCAAATTCTTTAACTGTCATTTTATTTTGGGTCAAAGTACCTGTTTTATCAGAACATATAACAGTAGTACTACCTAATGTTTCGACTGCTGGTAATTTTCTAATTAAAGCATTTTGTTTTACCATTCTTTGAACACCTAAGGCCATAACAATTGTAGCAGTTGCAGGTAATCCTTCTGGTATTACTGAAATAGCTAAAGATATAGATATCATTAAAACTGAAACTAAATCTTTACCATATAACAAGCCAATTATAAATATAATAATACTTATAATAATACCTACTATACTTAACATTTTTCCTATTTTATTTAATTTTTGTTTTAAAGGAGTATCTAATTCATCAGCATTTTCTAACATATTAGCAATCTTACCAACTTCAGTATTCATGCCAGTTGCTACTACAATACCCTTACCACTACCATAAGTTACAATGGTAGAAGAATAAGCCATATTAACTCTATCACCTAATGGAGTATTTTCTTCCAATACTATATTTTCATCTTTATATACTGGAACTGATTCACCGGTTAAACTAGCTTCAGCTATTTGTAATCTTGATGTTTCTAACAATCTTAAATCTGCAGGAACTATATTCCCATCTTCAATTAAAACAATATCATCAACAACCAGTTCTCTAGCAGGGATTATTTTTTTCACTCCATCTCTTATCACTTTTACATTAGGAGCACTCATACTCTTTAAAGCAGCAATTGCATTTTCTGCTTTTACTTCTTGAACAATACTTATTACTGAATTTATAATAACTATTATAAATATAACTATTGTTTCAGCTGTTTCACCTAAAATAAAAGATATGATAGCTGCAATAATTAAAATAATAATCATTGCATCAGTTAGTTGTTCTAAAAACATTTTAAAAATTGACTTTCTTTTTTTTTGATCTAATTCATTATAACCACATTCTTTTAATTTTTCTAATGCCTCTTTTGAAGTTAAACCATCTATTTTTTTAATAAATTCTTTTTTGTCTTTTTTATACATATTATCACCTATATTAAATTATACCATTTTTATAAAAAAATAAAAATACATTTATTTAATAAATTATGCTATAATACTCAAATAGGAGGGTATTATAATGAAAATAATTAAAGATAATAAAATATATGTTCAACATTGTGACATTGCTCATTTAATGGAAGCTTTATCAGGTTCAACTAGAAAATAATATTAATAAAAAAATTAATAATATTGTTGAAGAATATAATAAAATGAGTGAAGAAGATAAAAATAAAAACTATGAAAAAGCCATAACTAAATGTAATTTACTTAAATATAAAATGATTTCAGTTAGAGATTTTTTATATCTTAAACAAAAACATATTGAAATAAAATTGCCTACTCAAGAAACAAATGAAATACCAAAGCAAAATAAAATAAAAACCTTTTTTAAATCTTTATTAAAAAAATAGTAAATATGAAAAAGTAGCAATAATTTCACGCTACTTGAGTATGTAAATAATTTTGTGTAAAGATAAATCCTTTCTATGGTAATATAGAAATATATAACCAAGGAAGGATTTTTGTATGAAAGAAAATAAAAACAATGAAGTTGTTAAATATTTATTAGAAA
>CALVIQ010000080.1 GCA_944331815.1 uncultured Bacilli bacterium | reverse complement strand
TTGAATATGTTACCTGTTAATGAAAATGAATCTATAACTGTTACGTTATTAGAACTAAAAAAATCAGGATATGTTGCAATAGATAGTAGAAATCCAAAAACAGGAGAATTATTACCTAATGATATGGTAATAACCATAACTTATAAAAATAATAATTATGAAATATACGTAGATGGTAATAGTGGTACTGATTTAAGTAATGAATATAATGAAAATGCACCAACTATTATATTGAAAGGCAATTATATTGAATATGTAGAAATAAATAGTTCATATGAAGAAAAAGGAACAAAAGCAATATCAAAAGATGGTAGTGAAGTAGAGTTAAATATAACATATCAAGAAAACGGTAGTGAAATAGGAAGTATCGATGTAACTAAATATAGTACATATACTGTAATTTATAGTGCTACTAGTAATGGATATACATCAAAAATTACAAGAACAGTAGTTGTAAGAGATACAACACCACCAGATTTAATTGTTCCAGACAATACTAAATTATCTAGTAGTGAATTAGAGTCATTTAATTTATTAGAAGGCGTATCAGTAATTGATAATAGTGGAGAAACAATAAATGTTGAAACAAGAGGATTTGATAGATTACCGACCGATAAAATAATTGAATATAAAGCATGTGATGGCCATAATAATTGTATTACTAAAAGAAGATTAATTCAAATAAAACAACCATTGCCTTATTCTTTTGATTCAAATAAATTGTATGAAATATTTTCCAGTGTTGATTTAATAAGAGAAGAAATAGTTGGCGAAATTGATTTGAAATTATTTGATGAATACGAGGGTGTTAATGTTTATAATTGTAATTTAAGTAATTTATGTAGCGAGATTGTTTATTATAAATTAAAAGATTTAAACTATAATTTAACATTGAATTCAGTTTCAACAATATATAATATATTTTATGAAAATAATAAATTAAAATATTTAATTCAAAAAGAAAGTTCTGGTGCAATAGGTTATAGAACTGTTTATATTCAATTTACAAATGAAGATTACAATCCAACTCCTTGGTATAAAGGATTAATGTGGGTATCATGTGTAAGTTCAGATAGTGAAGTTATTGTTTATGATAAAAAGAAGAAAAAAAGAAAGAGAAAAAAAATAAAATATTTAACTTATGATGATCTAGTATTAGTTTGGAATTTTGATGCTGGAAAATTTACTTATGCTAAACCATTATGGATTATGAAACAAAAAACGATTGATCAATATAATTTATTAAAATTTAGTGATGGATCTGTTTTGAAGACAATTAATCAACACAGAATATTTAATAAAGAAAAAGGAAAGTTTACTTATCCAATGACTGATGATACACCGATTGGAACAACAACATTTAATTCTAAAGGTGAAGAAATAACATTAGTTGAAAAGAAAGTAGTTTATGAAAATATTGATTATTGTAATGTTATCGCCAATTATCACATTAATTTATTTACAAATAATATTTTAACTTCTTGTAGATTTAATAATATTTATGAAATTGAAAATATGAAATTTAAAAAAGTTAAGAAGAATTTAAATGAAGATAAAGAATTAATTGGAATTTCAAAAAAATGGATTGACGGATTACGATTAAAAGAACAAGATTTAGATATTACTAAGAATAATATTGCATTAGATAAAGACATATTTGGATATATAAAAAGATTAGAACAAGATGATATAAGAAATAAGGATTAAGTCCTTATTTCTTTCATATTTATTAACAATATTTCATATAATTAGTTGGGTGATTATATGAATTTTGACATAGGTGATTTAGTTACTAGAAAATCTTACAACCACGATACAGTGTTTAAAATAACTGATATAGTTGATAATGTATATTATTTAAAAGGTGTTAATCTTAGATTAGTAGCTGATAGTTTTAAGGATGATTTAGTTAAATTTGAAAGTGTTGATGAAGAAAATAAACAATTTGAAGAAAGAATTAAACCTAATATAGATTTAAATAGAGATGATTATTTTTATATTCCTGGTAAAATATTACATATTGATAGTGACTTAGATTATTTAAATAGATGTTTAGATTATTATAAAGAAGCCAATATTTGGGCAAAAGGAATAAATGAAACAGAAGAAAATGTTCCATTATATATTAAAGAATGGTTAGAAGAATATAATCCTAATATAATTGTAATAACTGGGCATGATGCTTATTATAAGAAAAAAGGTAGTCAAAATAATATAAGTGCTTATAAAAATAGTAATAATTTTGTTAAAGCTATTAAAGAAGCTAGAAAATTTGAAAAAAGTCATGATAAATTAATCATAATTGCTGGTGCTTGTCAATCTGATTATGAAGAATTAATAAAAGCTGGTGCTAATTTTGCTTCTTCTCCTAAAAGAGTTAATATTCATGCTCTAGATCCAGCTATAATAGCTACCAAAATGAGTTTATCTGATGTTAGAAAAGATATTGATTTAAAAGATATAATAGAAAATACTAAGTATGGTAAAAATGGAATAGGTGGGGTTATTACAAAAGGAACAATGTATACGGGGTATCCAAGATGATAGGTCAAGTTAGAGGTAAATTAAATGATTATATTGGTGAAGAAGTAACTATTAAATATAATTTGGGTAGGAATAAATATGAAAAATATAAAGTGACCATTAAAGAATTATATGAAAATGTTTTTTTAGTTGAATTAAATAATAACTCCAAAAAATCATTTACTTATACAGATGTAATAACTAAAACTATTAAAATTGATTATTAACACTTGCAATTTTATTAAAAATATTATATACTTAAAATGTAATACTGAAGGGAGAGGTTTTTAAATGGAAATTACATCAGTTACAGTTCGTAAAGAAGAAAAAGAAAATTCAAGAATGAGAGGGAAAGCATCTGTTCTAATTGATGATTGTTTTGCAATTCATGATATTAGAATTATCGAAGGTAATGATGGTTTATTCATTGCTATGCCTAGCCGTCAAAAAGCAAATGGGGAATATCGTGACATAGCTCATCCAATTAACCAAGAAACTCGTAAGATGTTCCAAGATAAAATATTAGAAGCTTACAAAAATGCTGAATAAGCATTTTTTTTATGATATAATTAATGTGGTGATATTATGAAAATAGATTTTGAAAAAATAGAAGAAATATATGGAAGTTCGGTAATAGATGAAATAAAAAATAATATAAATGATATATTAGAAAATATTAAATATTTGAAATATCTAAAAATAAATGATATAGAAGATGTATTTGAAAGATATCCATTAATTTTTATATGTGATAAAATAGAATTTAAAAATAAAGTAGATAAATTAATATCAAAAATAGGAGTTAATTATATTGATATGTTAGATAATGATATGGAATTATGGGAGGAATTAATGTGATAGGACAATATTTGTTAACTGATTTATTAAAAAAATATAAAATAGATGCAAGTAAAGTTATTAAAAAAAATAGTAATATATTGGAATATGGAGAATATGTAGCAATTGACAAAACATTAAATTATTTAATAAACGAATTAGAAGTAGGATCTTATAATATAGAAAAATGTCCAAGTATAATGTATTTAAATGTAGATGCTATAAAAGAAAATGTAACATTTTTACAAGCAAGAGAAATAAAATTTTCTAGTGTAGAAACATGTTTACATGTTTTAAGTACAAATCCATATGATCTAAAACAAACTTATGAATATGTAATAGAAAATTATGGTGTTGATTCATTGAATAAAATAACATCAATCTTGAGAGTTCAAAAATCAAGAATTAAAGAAATAGAATTACTAAATATTGATCAAAATAATAAAATGATAAATTTATCAGCAGCCGTTAGTAGACAATCAACTGAAGAAATCGAAAAGATAATTGAAGTATGTAAAAGAAATAACATAGAAATAAGTGGCAGTGTATTTAAACAATCAGCCGAAGAAATCGAAAAAATAATTGAGGTATGTAAAAGAAATAACATAGAAATAACTGGCAGTTTATTTATGAAATCAGCAGAAGAAATAGAAAAGGTAATTGAAGCATGTAAAAGAAATAATATAGAAATAATTGGTAGTATATTTAGACAATCAGCAGAAGAAATCGAAAAGATAATTGAAGTATGTCGTAGCAATAATATAGAAATAACCGGCAGTTTATTTAGACAATCAGCAGAAGAAATAGAAAAGATAATTGAAGCATGTAAAAGAAATAACATAGAAATAACCGGCAGTTTATTTATACAAAATGCAGAAGAAATAGAAAAGATAATCGAAGTATGTAAAAGAAATAATATAGAAATAACAGGTGGCATATTTTTAAAAAAATCAAAAGATTTAACTAATAGTATTGAATATATAAAAAACAATTATGGTCAAGAATATTTGAAACCATTGATAATTAATAAAAGTGTTAAATATTTAATGCAAGTTTTTCCTTATTTACAACAATTAAATGTTTTACCAATTGTAATAAATAGTGCTTCTATTTTAACTCTTAAATTAGAAGAAATACAAGAAAGAAAAAGTATATTAGACATGCAAGGGATTAATATGGTAGATGAAAGAGGAAAATTTAATTCAATATTTGGAATGACTAGAAAAAAATATAATGAATTAAAAAACAAAATAATGGGACAAGAAGCGTTTAATAAATAAATGCTTTTTTTCTAAATTGTGATATAATATTAGCGGTGATTTTTATGAAAACTTTAATTATGATTTCTAATTTAAATCAAATTAATTTAAAATGTGATGGGATTATTATAGGTATTAAAGGATTAAGCGTTAATATGCCTGCTTATTTTGAATTAAATGATTTAAAAAATATTGATAAAGAAATATTTGTTTGCTTAAATAAAAATATGCATAATAGTGATATAAATTATTTAAAAGAAACATTAATTAAATTAAATGATTACAATATTAAAGGTGTTATATTTTATGATTTAAGTATACCTAATTTGGCTAAAAAATTAAATTTAAATTATGATTTGGTATGGAGTCAAGAACATATGACAACAAATTATAACACGATTAATTTTTGGTATGATAAAAATATTAAATATACTTGGGTATCTAATGATATAACTTTAAGAGAAATGAAAGAAATTAAAGAGAATACTAATGCAAAATTAATGGTTACTTTATTTGGTTATTTACCTATGTTTGTATCAAGAAGACATTTAGTTAAAAATTATTTGAAAACATTTAATTTGAAAGATGATTCTAAAATAAATTATATGGAAAAAGAAAATCATATTTATCCTTTAATAGATGATACTGAAACCATTGTTTATACTGATTTTATTTTAAACGGTTTAAAAGAAAAATTATTATTAGATTATGATTATATTGTTTTAAATAGTTTTTTAATTGATGATGATAAATTTAGTAAGGTATTAGATATATTTAATGAAGTAAATAATGATAATGTTGAACAATTAGATATTAAGTTAAATAATTTATTTAGTAATTTGGGAAAGGGCTTTTTCTATAATGAAACAGTTTATAAGGTGAAATAAATGAAACCAGAAATTTTAGCACCAGCTGGTGATTTAGAAAGATTAAAATTTGCTTTATTATATGGGGCAGACGCAGTATATTTAGGTGGTCAATTATTTGGATTAAGAGCTAATGCAATTAATTTTACTATGGAAGAATTAAAAGAAGGCGTAGAATTTGCTCATAATCTAAATAAAAAAGTTTATGTTACTGTTAATATAATATTACATAATAAAGAAATTAAATTTTTAATCGATTATTTAAAACAATTAGAGAAAATAAAAGTAGATGCTATTATAGTTAGTGATTTAACAGTATTAGATTTAGCTAAAAAATATACTAATTTAGATGTACATATCTCAACACAACAGTCAACTTTAAATTATGAAGCAGTAGAATATTTAAAAGATTTAGGTGTAACTAGAGTAGTATTAGGTAGAGAAACTAATAAAGAAGATATTGAAATTATAAAAAAAGTAGGATTAGAAGTTGAAATATTTATTCATGGAGCTATGTGTGCAAGTTATAGTGGTAGATGTGTATTATCTAATTATTTAACTAATAGAGATGCTAATCGTGGTGGATGTAGTCAAATATGTCGTTGGGATTTTAATTTGTTAGATGAAAATAAAAATATAATTAAGGGAGATAAAAATTTTACTTTTTGTTCAAAGGATTTATCAATGTTAAAACATATAAATGAAATATGTGATATGGGTGTTACATCTTTAAAAATAGAAGGTAGAATGAGATCAATTTATTATATTGCAACAGTTGTAAATATTTATCGAAAAGCAATAGATGATTATTATAATAAAAAATATGTATACAATTTTGATTATGAGAATATACTATCTAGAGTGGCAAATAGAGATAGTATCGTCCAATTTTTTGATGGTAATTATGGTGCAAATTGTAGTTATTATAATGATAGAATTGAAATATCTAATCAAGATTTTTTAGGTGTGGTATTAGACTATAATAAAGATACTAAAATTGCTACTATAGAACAAAGAAACTATTTTAAGAAAGGTGATATAGTTGAATTTTTTGGTCCAGATAAAATAAATACTTATCAGGTAAATGAAATTTATGATGAAAACAACAATTTGATTGAAATTGTAAGACATCCAAAACAAATTGTTTACTTAGAAACTGATTTTGAATTAAATAAAAATGATTTAATGCGAATTAAGGTTGACAAATGAAAAAAAATATAGTATTATTTTGTAGGCTTAAAAAGAGGTGAATAAAATGACAAATGAAGTTTATGTAACTGCTAAAGGTTTAGAAGATATGAAAAATGAATTAGATTTTCTAATTAATGAAAAAAGACCGGAAGTTATCAATGCTTTAAAAGAAGCAAGAGCTTTAGGTGATTTATCAGAAAATGCTGAATATGATGCTGCTAGAAATGACCAAGCAATTACTGAAAATAGAATTAAAGAATTAGAAGTTTTAATTGAAAAGGCTAAAATTATTGATGAAGTAGCAACTGATAAAGTAACTATCGGAAATAGTGTTAAATTAGAATATGTTGAAGATGGTGATGTTGAAACTTATTCAATTGTTGGAAGTACAGAAGCTGATCCATTTGAAAATAAAATTTCTAATGAATCTCCTATAGCTAAAGCTATATTAGGAGCTAAAGTTAACGATGTTGTTGCAGTTGAAAGTCCTAATGGAACTTATAATGTTAAAATTGTTGAAATATTTTAAAATTACATCTTAATAGATGTTTTTTTAAAATTTTACTTGAAAATAAAACATAAATATTATATACTATTAAATGTAATTTGAAGGAGGATTATAATGAAAGAAGTTATTATTAAAATTGATGGTGAAGAATGGCAAAAAGCAATGGATAAAGCATTTAAAAAATTAAATAAAGATGCTAAGATTGATGGATTTAGACCAGGTAAAGCACCAAAAGAAATGTATGTTAAAAAATATGGTATGACTAGTATTTATATGGAAGCTGCAGAAAATAGTTTAAATAAAGCATATGAATTAATGTTAGAAAAAAATGGTGATGACGTTATCGTTGCTCAACCAGAAGTAAATGTTTCAGCAGTTACTGATGAATATGTAGAATTTAAATTCAATTTAACATTGAAGCCAATTGTAAAATTAGGTAAATATACTGGTTTAGGTGTTAAAAAAGAAGAAGTAAAAGTTACTAAAAAAGAAGTAAGTGAAGCTTTAAAACAAATGCAAGAAAGATATATTGAAAACATCGATAAAGAAGGTAAAGTAGAACATGGCGATATTGCTGTTATCGATTTTGAAGGATTTAAAGATGGTGTAGCATTTGATGGTGGAAAAGGTGAAGATTATTCATTAAAAATTGGAAGTAACACATTTATTCCAGGTTTTGAAGATCAAGTAATCGGTATGGAAAAAGGTGAAGAAAAAGATATTAATGTAACTTTCCCAGAAGATTATCATGCTGAAGAATTAAAAGGACAACCAGTTGTATTTAAAGTAAAAGTAAAAGAAATTAAAGAACAAAAATTACCAGAATTAGATAAAGATTTCTTTGAAGATTTAGGTATGGAAGGAATTGATTCTAAAGAAGCTTTAGAAAAACAATTAGAAGAAAATATTAAAGCAAGAAAAGAAGCAGAAGCCGATAATAAATATATTGATGAATTACTAGAAAAAGCTGCTAAAAATACAAAAATCGATATTCCTGAAGTAATGATTAATGAAGAAATTGATCGCATTATTAAACAATATGAAGAAAATTTAAAAATGCAAGGAATTACTTTAGAAATGTTCTATCAATTTACAAATAGTGATGAACAAGCATTAAGAGATCAAATGAAAGAAGAAGCAACTAATCGTGTTACATATCGTTTAATGTTAGAAGAAATTGCTAATAAAGAAAATATTGAAGTAACAGATGAACAAGCTGAAACTGAAGCAACTACTTTAGCTACTAAATATCAAATGGATAAAGATGAATTCTTAAAATTATTTGGTGGTTTAGAAATGGTTAAATACGATTTAAAAATGCGTCAAGCTATAGAAGTTCTAAAAAAATAGAACTTTTTTAGTAGAGGATTATATGCGAGTAATAAGTGGTAAATATAAAGGAAGAATATTAGAAGGTTTTAACATAAACGGTACTAGGCCAACTATGGATAGAGTAAAAGAATCAATGTTTGCAATGATTCAAAATAATTTAAAAGACAAAGTAGTACTAGATTTATTTGCTGGTAGTGGTAGTTTAGGCATTGAAGCTTTAAGTAATGGTGCAAAAATATGTTATTTTGTTGATAACAATAAAATAGCTATCGAGACAATTAAAAAAAATACTATTGGTATTGATAATAAAGTTATTATTAAAAAAGATTGTTTTGAAGCTTTAAAAGATTTTAATATAAAATTTGATGTTATTTTATTAGATCCTCCATATCATGATAATTTAATGAATAAAGTATTAGATAAAATAAAAATATATGATTTGTTAAATGAAAATGGTATTATAGTATGTGAAATAGAAGAAGAATTTAAAACAAATTATCAAATAATTAAAGAAAAAAAATATGGTAGTAAAAAAGTTATTATTTTGAAATAAATTGTAAGGATTTACAATTTTTTTTATATACTAGGAAAGTGCTTTGTAATTTTTAAAACATATACATTGACAAACATATGTATGTGTGATAAAATTTTATCAAGGTGGTGATAAAATGAAAATATATAAAGCCTATAAATTTAGA
>CALVIQ010000079.1 GCA_944331815.1 uncultured Bacilli bacterium | reverse complement strand
TTTCTAATAAATATTTAACAACTTCATTGTTTTTATTTTCTTTCATACAAAAATCCTTCCTTGGTTATATATTTCTATATTACCATAGAAAGGATTTATCTTTACACAAAATTATTTACATACTCGTTTTTTCATATAAATTTTTAATTTTTTCAGTATTTTTAAAATTTAATTTAGCTACTTCCTTTAATTTATCAAATCCATATTTTTTAACAATTTTAACCCCTAATTCATCAACTTTATCACTAGCACCTTTAATTAAAAAGGTATCAATAGATTCACCTAATTTATCAAATTGTTTTAAGAATACATATCTACTAATTAAAGAAGCACAAGCAACTGATAAACATTTATCTTCAGCTTTAGTCATAAATGTAACATTTCTTACATAATTAGTTCCTTTTAAATAGTTATAATAGACATAAGGTTGTGCAAATTGATCAACTACGACATAGTCAGCATTATATTTTTCTAATATTTTTTTCAATACTTTATTATGTAATATTGCTTTAACTTTATTCATATTCATATCACTAGTATAATTTTCGTTATATTCTTTATTTGATAAAATAATGCACTCATAAGGAATTTTTTTAATTAATTTAGGCACTATTTCTAGTATTTTTTCATCGGTTAATTTTTTAGAATCTTTAACACCTAATTCTTCTAAAAAAGGAATATTTTCTTTTTCTACATAACTAGCAGTAACAACTATTGGACCAAAATAATCACCTGTTCCAACTTCATCAGAACCAATTGTATTAGCATAATATATTTTAGGATCAACTTTTTCTATTATTTTTTCTTTTTTCTTTTTGTCATTACTATTAGTCATTTCTACTTTTTTAGTAGGGTTTAGATGTCTTTCCATTTCTTTCCACATATTAGCATCTATATCAGCACTTACACCTTGAAAAACAGCTTTCCCTGAATTATATAAAGTAACTACTGTATCAGCTTCATCTGCTTGAAAAATAGCATAATCAGGAGTTTTTGGCCTTTTTTTATCTTCAAAATATTCGATCATTTTTTCTTTAGTATTTTCACTAACTTTTAAAGTAATAGTCATATAAATTCACCTGAATTAATTTTATCATATTTAGACAAATAAAAAAAGTGTTCAAAAACACTTTTAATAAATATCTAAAGAATTATCATTTACCATCAATAAACTATTTAATAAAGCTTCTAATGATGTTCCTTCAATATTTTTATATAAGTTAGTTAATATTTCTTGATAATCTTGTTCAGTTAACTCATTTAATTCAATATAACTGTTTGGTTTATTTATTTCGATTTCTTTATTAATATATTCTGTTGTATCGATTATTACTTTAAAATTAGCGCTTTCTTCCGGTGTTGAAATAGTTAAATTAATATCTGTTTTTATATTTGTTTCATTATCACTTATTTTATTTGTTACAAACTTAAGATTAGTATTAATGATATTTTCATCTGATTTTAAAGTAAAATTTGCTGTTTTATTATCTTTATTATAATTTAGAGTTATATCTGTATTATTATCAGTAATGGAAATAGTTAGTTCATTGTTTTGATATTTTCCAGTTAAAATAGTTTTACCATTTTCGGTAATATTTAAAGTATCTATATTTTCATAACTTGTATAATTTATTGTTTCTTCGTTATTTATTAATTTAAAACCAACAAATTTGTTTTTATAAGTATATATTATTGCTTTACTTATTGCTTCATACGTATCATTTTTTTCTTCTTTAAATGAACCATCACTTTGAAGTGTAAATGTATATCCATTACTTTCGATAATTAATTCTTTAACTTCTTTTAGATATGTTATTTTATTTATTTTAGCATTACCTAAATTAATCATTGTACTTACTTCATCAATAGTAACTCCATCAGCACATATATCAACATATGTATCATCTAACATAGCTTTCATTTCACTAGTTACACAATAAGAATCAATTCCACTAAAAATCATTTCAGCTTCTGATTTTCCTATATTTAAATTAGTATCAGCTATATTTTGATTTTTACTATCTTTTAATAATTCTATAATTTCTTCTTTAGTTGAATTTTCACTACTATATTTTACTAATAAATCAATAAATTTATCATCATCTAATATTTTATCTATAATAGAATTTTTCATTGTATTGATAGTTTGATTATCTAAAATATAAGTATTAGCTATTGTATTTAATTCTTTATCATTAATAGTTATTTTTTCGTTAGTTTTTTCAAATTTTTCTTCAACAAATGAATTATTTATATAATCAATTAATTGATTGAACATATATTTATAATCTTCAATATTTTGATTAATATTTTCATTATTTTCTTGTTTGAACAATTCATCAAATTCATATTCACCAATTTTTATAGTTTTACTAAATAAATCAGTTTCTAAAAATTGTTGATTATTAAATAAATATGTTATTAAATTTACTATTTCTTTATTTTCATTACCTAATATTAATTCAAAATTTGCATATTTATTTTTATAATCCATTTGTGTTATAAAATTTAATTTATAATTTTTTATTTCTTCTAATTCTTTTAAATTTGTATCAAAAGTAATATTATTTTTGATAGTGATTTTTTCAGCATTTGTTAAATTTAAATTATCTGTTAGTGAATCAGTAAAAGTGTTAAATTGTTTTTTAGCTTCATTTAATGATTCTTTAAATATAGCTTGAGGTGTTTTACTTTTATTTAAAATAAAGAATACTCCAAAACCTATTCCAATTAATGATAAAATTAATATAATAATAAATAGTATTAATTTATTACTTTTTATATCTTTAAAATCATCATCTATTTCTGGTTGAGTTGGTTGCGCAGGTTGTGCAGGTTGTGCAGGTTTAGTTGGTTGTACAGGTTGTGCAGTTTGAGCTGGTTGTGCAGGTTGCGCAGGTTGTGCAGGTTGCACAGGTTGTGCAGGTTGTACAGGTTGTGCAGGTTGCACAGGTTGACTATTAATAGTCTGAGAATTGTTATTTATATTCTCTTGATTATTTAAATTTTCATTCATATATATCTACTCCTATTCTATGCATAAATATACCATATATTCTTTTAAATGTAAATATTAAATTGACTTGAAAAATGAAGTTTTTTAGGTTATAATTAAATAGGTGATAACATGGCATACAATGAAAGCTCAATAAAAATACTAGAAGGTTTAGAAGCAGTAAGAAAAAGACCTGGTATGTATATTGGTTCAACAGATAAAAGAGGATTACACCATTTAGTATGGGAAATTGTAGATAATAGTATTGATGAAGTATTAAATGGGTTTGGTAAAAAAATAAAAATAATTATTCACAAAGATGGTTCTGTGAGTGTAGAAGATGAAGGAAGAGGAGTACCAGTTGGAATGCATGAATCTGGTATGTCTACTCCTGAAGTTATATATACAGTATTACATGCCGGTGGAAAGTTTGAAAATTCTGGATATAAAGTATCTGGTGGATTACATGGTGTTGGTGGATCTGTAGTTAATGCTTTAAGTAAATGGATGGAAGTAACGATTAAAAGAGATGGTTATGTTCATTATATTAGATTTGAAGATGGTGGAAAAGTAAAAATTCCTCTTCAAAAATTAGAAAAAACAAGTAAAACTGGTACTAAAGTTAGATTTATGCCTGATGATACTATTTTTAGTACAACTCATTTTTCTTTTACAACAATATGTGAAAGAATGCAAGAATCAGCTTTTTTACTTAAAGGTTTAACTGTTGAAGTAATTGATGAAGAAGATAATAAGCAAGAAGTTTTTTGTTATGATAATGGCTTAAAATCATTTGTTGAATATTTAAATGATGGCAAAAGTGAATTACATAAAGTAGTTCATTTTGAAGGTAGTAAAGAAGGAATTAATGTTGAAATTGCATTCCAATATACTGATACTTATTCTGAAAACATAATCAGTTTCGTTAATAATGTAAAAACTACTGATGGTGGTTCACATGAAGTGGGATTTAAAACAGCTTTAACTAAAGTATTCAATGATTATGCAAAAACTAATGGTTATTTAAAAGCTAAAGATAAAAATTTAGAAGGTACAGATACAAGAGAAGGATTAACTGCTATTATAAGTTTACAAATACCAGAAGCATTACTACAATTTGAAGGTCAAACAAAGGCTAAATTAGGTACTCCAGTAGCAAGAACAATTGTAGAAAGTATAACAAGTGAAAAATTACAATTTTTCTTAGAAGAAAATAAAGCAGTTGCTACTGATATATTAAATAAAATGGTTAAAAGTAAAATGGTTAGAGAAGCTGCTCGTAAGGCTCGTGATGAAGCAAGAAATGGTAAAGGAAAAAATAAAAAAGAACAAGCTTTATCAGGTAAATTAACTCCTGCTCAAACTAAAAATCCAAATAAAAATGAATTGTTTTTGGTCGAAGGAGATTCAGCGGGGGGATCTGCTAAACAAGGACGAGATAGAAAATTCCAAGCAATATTACCTTTAAGAGGTAAAGTTTTAAACTGCGAAAAAACTAAACTAGAAGAAATATTTAAAAATGAGGAGATAAATACTATCATTCATACAGTAGGAGCTGGTGTTGGTAGTGATTTTGATATTAAAGATTGTAATTATGACAAAGTTATCATTATGACCGATGCTGATGATGATGGGGCGCATATTCAAGTATTATTACTAACTTTCTTTTATAGATATATGAAACCATTAATTGAACATGGTAAATTATATATTGCTATGCCACCTTTATATAAATTATTTAATGGTAAAACAATTTATTATGCATGGACTGATGAAGAAAGAAA
>CALVIQ010000078.1 GCA_944331815.1 uncultured Bacilli bacterium | reverse complement strand
CATTAGTTGGTGATGTTAAAGAATTAGAATATGTAAAAAAAGTTGTAGTTGAAACAGCTGATAATGTTTTAAAAGAAAATAATGTTAAAATGAAATATGAAATTGGTACAATGATTGAAATACCAAGAGCTGCTTTAACTGCTGATGAAATTGCAAAACAAGCTGAATTCTTTAGTTTTGGAACTAACGATTTAACTCAAATGACTTATGGATTCTCAAGAGATGATGCTGGTAAATTTTTAAATGATTACTATGATAAAAAGATATTTGAAAATGATCCTTTTGCTAAATTAGATCAAACTGGTGTTGGTCAATTAGTAGAAATGGCTGCTCGTAAAGGTAAATCAACTAGACCTGATATTACTTTAGGCATATGTGGTGAACATGGAGGAGAACCTTCAAGTGTTGAATTCTGTCATAGAGTTGGATTAAATTATGTGTCTTGCTCTCCATTTAGGGTACCTATTGCTAGATTAGCTGCTGCTCAAGCTGTTGTAAAAGAGACAAATTAATTGTCTTTTTTAATTTGACAAAATAGTTAAAATAATATATTATACAATCGTTTAATGTTCTTCGAACAAGCATTTTAAATTAAAGTAGGTGATTTTATGTACGAAAATGTTAAAAATTATTATGGTGATTTTAAATTGCTATATTTAAATGACAATGAAATTGAAGAAAAAACTATTAATATTGATGCTAAATCTTTAAATATAGAAGCACCAATTGTTAAAGAAATTTTAACACATAATGAAAATGAAATATTTGAATATAATGGATATTTTTGTAAAATAATAGAAAAAAATATTAAACATATTTATTTAGATAAATTAATTGATAAGATTAATGAATATATAAAATATGGTTTTATTCATATGACTTCTTATAATAATCTAAAAAGTATATATGAAAATAAATTTTTGTATTCACATAATAAAATTAATTTAAATGATATACAAACAAATATAATTTGTAATACAGATATAGTAAATAAAACTACAGGAATTTATAACGATTGTGTAAGATTTTATTTAAGAGATCATTCACCTGCTTTATGTAAATTTGTTAAAAATAGTAATGTTTCTAAAAATAAATTATGTATTCTTGTTTGTAATAGTGATATAATTAACTCAAATTTATCCAAATATTGTTATTTATCTAAATATTTTTCTGCAACTAATGGGAATTTTAAATCTGTTTTAGATAAAGATATTTTAAATTTTTTAAATTATGATTATACATTTGCTAATATTGACTATTTAAATGATGAAAAGTTTAAATATGAATCTAAACCATATAGAAACGCAGAGTTTTTATTTAATGGAGATTTTCCTATTGAATATATTTCAAAAATAATTTTTTATAATCATGAAACAAAAAATCAATTTTTAAAGGAATTTAATAATTGGAAAATTGAATGTATAGTTGATTCTAGTATGTTTTAAGGAGAGATAAAATGATTAGTTATAGTAATTCAACAGTATTTAATGTAAACGCTGATGCGCTTGTCAATACAATAAATTGCGTAGGATTTATGGGAAAAGGATTAGCTTTAGAATTTTCTTATAGATATCCAGATTTATCATATGATTATAAAGATAAATGTAATAAAAAAGAAATTCAAATTGGAAAAATTTATTATTATAATACAAAAGAAGTTTTAATAGTAAATATTCCTACAAAACAAGATTATAAATATCCATCAAAATTAGAATGGATTGAGGCTGCTCTTATCAATTTTATCGACACATATAAAAAATATAATATTAAAAAAATAGCTTTTCCTTTGTTAGGTACGGATAATGGAAAATTAAATAAGCAATTAGTAGAAAATATAATGTTAAAATATTTATCTAATTTAGACATAGAAGTAGTTATTTGTTATGGTAAAAATAGATTAGAGGGAAAAGATTTAGAGATGTTAAACGCTTTTAAAAATATTGATATAAATCTTTTATCACAGCAATTAAGTTTAAATAATAAACAAAAAGATATATTAATTTTAAATCAAAAATTAATAAAACATTTTTCAGATTTAAAAACTTTAAATAATATTGGTAGCAAAACATATAATATTTTATTTTCATATTTTTATAACAATAAATATAAAAACAAAAAAGAAAATGAACAAATTAGCTTGTTCTAAATATAATAATTAAAAAAATATAAAAGGTGATCTATTTTTTAAAATAATGTATAATATTCATAGTAATGATTCAAATTATCTCGTATAATTATTGGTATTTATGTCTTCTACCCAATTATACTATTAGAATTATCACTTTTTATATGTACTAATTTATTACAACTTTAAAATAATAAAAAGATATATTTTGTATTGTTTTTATCTAAAAATAATGATAAAATTAAAATGGGTGATAGAATGAAGATATTATGTTTGGGTCATGCTACTTATGATGTAACATTACCATTGGATGAATATCCAGTTGAAAATACAAAAAATAGAGTTCAAGAGAGAATAGAATGTGGAGGAGGTCCTGCTAGTACAGCTGCTTATTTATTAGGAAGTTGGGGTAGTGATACTTACTTTGCTGGTATAGTAGGAAATGATTTTTATGGGCATAAAATTAAAGAAGAATTTGCTAAAGTAAATGTAAATACTGATTATTTAGAGTTAAGAGAGGGACATGAAACAACATCTAGTTTTGTTTTAGCTAATAAACAAAATGGTTCACGAACTACTTTTGCCTATAAACCTAAAAAAGTTGAAATGACTAAATTTGAATTAAATTTTAAACCAGATGTTATTTTAATAGATGGGCAAGAATATGAAATGAGTAAAGAAATTTTAAATAAATATCCAGATGCTTTAAGTATAATTGATGCAGGAAGAGATACTACTGAAGTAGTTGAATTATGCAAAATGGTTAAATGGGTTGCTTGTTCAAAAGAATTTGCTGAAAATGTTACTAATTTAAAAATTGATTATGATAATTTTGATACAATTAAAAATGTTTATACTAAATTAAAAGAAATATTTTGTAATGAAATTGTTGTAACATTAGAAGATAAAGGTTGCTTATATAATTATGAAATAATCAAATCAGTAAAATTAAAAGCAGTTGATTCTACAGGAGCCGGTGACATATTTCATGGTGCTTTAACATATTATTTAGCTAATGGATATGATCCTAAATTTGCACTTCAATTAGCTAATTATGCTGGTGCTATATCAGTAAGTAGAATTGGTACTAGAAATTCAATTCCATTGAAAGAAGAAATGGAAGCAGTATATAATGAATTTAAATGATATAATATTTATTGATAGTCTTCCTAGTTTAGATTTACATGGATTTGATCGTGAAACAGCTCGCGTTGCTATTAATGATTTTGTTAATGATAATTTTAAAATGAAAAATAAATTTATTGTTATAATTCATGGAATAGGTAGTGGAATATTAAAAGAAACCACTCAAATAACGTTAGCCAAAAATAAAAAAGTTATTGAATATAAACTTCATCCATTTAATATAGGTTGTACGATAGTTAATATCAATTTGACAAAATAAAAAAACATGCTATAATATATGGCAACAACGGAGATAATATTGACAAGTATGAATATTTATGGTAGTATATATGCCATAAAAAGAAGGGGGAATTTATATGTACGAAGAAAGAAGAAATACATTAAGTTTTAGAGACATAATTTTACAATTATTGTTAGTAGTTTTATTTGTTTTTGTAATGATTTGGTTATTTCCTACTAAAAATTACTTAAAAGATAATTTTGTTGGAAAAGAAGAATTAACAAGTGAAATTGCTATGCAATTACAACCATTATATGGTAGATTATTTACAGATAATGTTGAAAGTATGCGTGATGCAGCAAAAGGATATTTTACTAATGAAAGATTACCTAAAAAAATAGGTGATTCTGTTACTATTACATTGAAAGAAATGGAAGAAAAAAAATTAGTTATTCCATTTAAAGATAGTAATAATCAATCATGTGATATCAACAAATCTTATGTTCAAGTTACTAAAATGAATGATGAATATCAAATGAAAGTTCAATTAACTTGTTCAGATTATTCAGATTATATTATAGTTTATATGGGTTGTTATGATTATTGTGATGGAGCTATATGTGAAGAAAAACCTGATACTACAACACCTTCGAAACCTTCAAAGCCTGAAAAACCAACTGATCCTGAAACACCTGTTGTAAATAAGAAATATGAATATGAATACAAATTAGTTACAAAAAATACTTACTCTAATTGGGGTCCATGGTCTAATTGGTCTACTATTAAAGTTACAGCTGATACATTAAGACAAGTTGAAATTGATAAACGTGATGAATTAACTGGTTATAAAACAGAAACTTATTATGATTATGAAACTCATACTGAGTATCGTGAACAAACAACTCAAGTTCAAGTTGGTACAACTTCTAAACCTGTTGGTACAAAAGTAGTTGATACTAAACCAGCTACTGGTGGAAGTACAACAAAAAAACAATATACTAATGCTATTAAAAATACTACATCAGGTAGTTATGGTAGTTGGGTATATCAAGGTTATACAACAAAACCATATCAATTGTTTGATACAGATACTGTTGACTATCAATATGTAAGTCATAAAACAACAGTTGATTGTACAAATGTATGCCAAAATGTAACTTATTATACATATAAAGTATATAAAAGAACTTATAACGCTGGAACGACTACTTATTCATGTCCAGCTGGATATACTAAAGAAGGTAGTGGAGCTAATACTAAATGTTACAAATATGTAACAAGTGGTTCAGGAACATTATCTTGTTCAACATATGGTAGTGATTATAAATTAAGTGGTGCTAATTGTGTTAAAACGGTAACAGTTTATGAAGATGTTCCAGTATACAAAGATGTTACAACAACTGTTCCAGTTGAAGTAACAACTAAAGTAGAAAAAACAAGAAAAATACCTATCTATGAAGCAATTACATATTATAGATATAGAACGCGTAAACAATTGACTGTTGCAGGCACTTATTACAAATGGAGTACAAGCAAAAATGATCAAAACTTATTAAGCTTAGGTTATGAATTAACAGGAAGAAAAAGAGAAGTGTAAACTTCTTCTTTTTATGTTTGACTTTTATATATTAATATGTTAAAATTAATAAAGAATAGGATAGAATCGGAGGTGGATATATGAAAGATAATTATTTATTCGAATATGTTAATGAAAATGAATTTAGAAAATATGAAAGATCCTTAAAAAAATATAATATGTTAGCTTACAAAAAATTGTATTTTTCATTTTATCCATCATTCAAGGAAGGAAAATTTCTAGGTGAAATTGTAAGTACAAATGAACAAAATAATTCTAAAAATTATGAACTAAAACTTCCAACTGATACTATGTTTTCTAAAGTTCATGGTGATATTAAATTGCATTATACAGTATATTTTAATGAAAAAATAGTAATGCTAGATAAAATAACACCTGAAGGTATTTTAGGTGAAGGACACCAATCTGAATTAACAACTTATAAAGGTGTTATGGTATCTAAAGAAAATCAAGAAAAAGATATGTTTAAAATAAATTTATTAAAAATGTTACAAAAATAATCCTTAAATTTAAGGATTTTTTAATTATCAAAAATATTATAAAAAAACAACCTTATAGGTCGATATTTTAAGCTTAGTGGTGCGGATGAAGGGACTTGAACCCCCATGCCATAAGGCGCTAGATCCTAAGTCTAGTGCGTCTGCCAATTTCGCCACATCCGCATTAAGTGGTGGACCCTGTAGGACTCGAACCTACGACCGCCCGGTTATGAGCCGGATGCTCTAACCAACTGAGCTAAGGGTCCGTGTAACTAATACTTCTACATAATAACACATTTAGTTGTTTAATGCAAGTAATTTTATAAAAAAAATAAAAAATTTTATAAATTTGACAAAAATATAAAAAATGCTATAATATATGTCACAACTGAGAAAGATTAGAAATATTTCTAATTTGACAAATTGAATATTTTGTGGTAGCATATATGCCATAAAAAGAAGGGGGAATTTATATGAATTTATATATTAACGGAAAAAATTTTTATGAAATTTTAAAAGTACCAGAAGATGCAACTCAAAGTGAAATAAGGAAAGCATATATTAAATTAGCAAAAAAATATCATCCAGATGTTACAAAAGATGGAGAAAGTTGTCAAAAATTCTTAGATATTTGTACTGCGTATGATACATTAAGTGATATCGAAAAAAGAAAAGCTTATGATAAAATCTTATTTAAAGATGCTGAAGATTTTGATTATGGTGAGGATAATGGTAAAATTGTTCCTACTAAAAAACAAAGTTCTGAAATTGCTACAAAACATAATAATACAGATATTGATAAAAAAACAGAATCAAAACCAAAGAGCAAATTAACAGTTTATCCAAAAGCTAAAAGTTTATTAGATAAACACAAATATAAATTAATAATTGGCGGATTAGTTGCTGCAGCTTTATTTGTTGGTTATAGAATTGGTGAAGCAACTAAACCTGATGTTGAAGGTTATTCTATAAGCAGTGCAGATGATAATGATAGAGAACAAAATCCTATTTCTAAAAGAAAAAATTTAACTGCTGAAAATATAGATGAAAAAGTTCAAGAAATATTAACTGATAATCAAACTAAAGGGTTAAATATTGATCCAACATTTATAAAATCTGCATTATTTATTACTAATATAGATTATTTGGATCAAGAAGATATCAAAACATTATATGATGGAACAGAATTAAATATGATTGAAGAAATTCAAAATATGTATAACTATACATCAGCAGTTGGTACACATAATAATAATGTAGCTTTAGGTCAAGAAGATGGACAATATATTTCTTTAGCTACTTTAGCTTATGATGAACAAGATAAAGCTATTTTAGAAGAATTAAATACAGAATTTATTGATTTAGCTAATGAATTAAAAAACAAAACAATGACTAGTGAAGAATTTCAAGAATCTTTTAAATATATTACAGAATTCTATACTGGTAATGATTATTTAACAACAAATAGTGAGCAATATTCTAATTATTCTTTAACAGCTGGTGGTGGATTATTATCAGAACAATATTGGCCTATGTTCTCTGTTGTATATTCTAATAGTGAATATCTTACAGCTGAAAATAAAGTTGATATTAAAACTTTATCATATGGAACTGATGGAACAGATGCAGTCATTAATGGTTCTAAATATTTAGGTGCAATTATAAATCATGAGTCATTAAATTGTTTAGATAATACTCAAGAAATGACAACAGAAAAAACTTTAACAAAAACGCAATAATGCGTTTTTTGTTTTATTTTATAATTCAATATGATATAATAATGTAGAAGGTGATTAAATATGAAATTATATAATACATTAAATAAAAAATTAGAAGAATTTATACCTAATAATAAAGATTTAGTTACTTTATATACTTGTGGTCCTACAGTATATCATTATGCTCATATAGGTAATTTAAGAACATATATATTCGAAGACATATTAGAAAAAGGATTAGAATATATTGGTTATAATGTAAAAAGATGTATGAATATAACTGATGTTGGTCATATGTCTAGTGATGCTGATACAGGTGAAGATAAAATGATTAAAGGAGCTATTAGAGAACATAAAACAGTATATGAAATAGCAGATTTTTATACTAAAGCTTTTTTTGATGATTGTGATAAATTAAATATTAGAAAACCTAAAATAGTTGAAAAAGCATCAGAACATATCGATATTTATATAAAAATGGTTAGTAAATTATTAAATGATGGATATGCTTATATATCAAATGGTAATGTTTATTTTGATATATCAAAAGCTAAAGATTATTATAAATTATCAGGTAAAAATCCAGATGAATTAATAATTGGAGCAAGAGAAGATGTTACTGAAGATGTTCATAAAAAAAATCCTTATGATTTTGGATTATGGTTTACTATCAGTAAGTTTGAAAATCAAGCAATGAAATGGGATAGTCCTTGGGGAGTAGGATATCCGGGATGGCATATTGAATGTTCAGGTTTATCAATCAATTATTTGGGTGAATATTTAGATATTCATTGTGGTGGTGTAGATAATATCTTCCCACATCATACTAACGAAATAGCGCAATCAGAAGCTTATTTAGGTCATAAATGGTGTAATTATTGGTTACATGGGGAACATTTAAATGATTCTACTGGAAAAATGAGTAAAAGTAAAGGTGAATTTTTAACAGTTTCTTTATTAGAAAGTAAAGGTTATAATCCTTTAGCATATAGATTTTTTTGCCTTCAATCACATTATCGTAATCAATTAGTATTCAGTTATGAAGCATTAGATAAAGCTAATAATACTTATAATAAATTGTTAAATAAGATTAAAAATATTAAAGAAGATGGAAATATTGATAATGATATAGTAAAAAAATATCAAGATAAATTTAAAGATGCAATAAGTAATGATTTAAATACTTCTTTAATGTTAACTTGTTTATATGATATATTAAAAGAAGATACAACAGATAATACTAAATTAGAAATAATTAGAGATTATGATAAAGTTTTATCATTAAATTTATTAAATAATGAAAAAAAATTAGATGAAGAATTAATAAAATATATTAATGAAAAGCTAGAAGAAAGAAAGTTAGCTAAACAGAATAAAGATTATGAAAAAGCTGATAATATAAGAAAAGAATTAGAAAGTAAAAATATTAAAATAAAAGATACCAGAGAAGGTACAATATACGAGGTGATTTA
>CALVIQ010000077.1 GCA_944331815.1 uncultured Bacilli bacterium | reverse complement strand
TAATTTTTTCATCTCTAGTAAAATTTCTATATTCCCTTGTCATTATTTATCCTCCTCATACTAATTTTAACACATAAAAAATCTACACGCTTTTTATTTCGTGTAGATTTTTTTCAAATCACTTCTAATGTCTATTTTTTTATATATTCTAATGCTTTCATAATAGCCAATTTACCATAAGGATACATTAATGAACCTTGTAAATAAGCTATATATGGTTCCCTTATTGGTCCATCACATGATAATTCAATTGAAGATCCTTGAGTAAATGTCCCTGCTGCCATTATAACTTCATCTTGATAACCAGGCATAGCCCAAGGTATTGGTTCAACATATGAATCAATTGGTGAACCAGCTTGAATACCTTGACAAAATTTAATTAATTTGTCTTTATCATTAAAAATAATATTTTGAACAATATCTGCTCTTTCTTCATTATATTTAGGTTCTACTTCATAACCTAAATTTTCAAATACTTTACTAGCTAAAATAGCTGTTTTTAAACTACTAGCCACAACACTAGGAGCAAAAAATAATCCTTGTAATATATACTTATTAACTCCTAAACTAGGGCCTACATCTTTACCTTCTCCTGGTAAAGTTAAACGTTCACCAACTAACTTAATTAAATCTTTTCTACCAACCACATAAGCACCATTAGGAGCAATTCCACCACCTAAATTTTTAATTAAAGATCCTACTACAATATCAGCGCCTACTTCAATTGGTTCTTTAGTTGAAACAAATTCGCAATAACAATTATCTATCATAATTATTACTTTTCTATCAATACTTTTAATAAATTTTATAACTTTTTCTAACTCATCAATTGTAATACTTTTTCTAGTAGAATATCCTTTTGATCTTTGAATTTCAATAACTTTTATCTTTTTATTTTTTAGAACTTCTTCTATTTTTTTATAATCAAAATCATTATCAATTAAATCAATTTGATCATAATTAACATTAAATGATTTTAATGAACTAGGATTATCTACAATACCTATTACTTCATCTAAAGTATCGTATGGTTTACCAGTAATACTAAGTAAAACATCATTAGGTCTAAGAAGTGCAAATAAAGTAACAGTTAAAGCATGACTTCCTGATATAAATTGATTTCTAACAATTGCATCTTCTGCTTTAAATACATTAGCATAAATACTTTCAATTATGTCTCTGCCACTATCATTATAACCATAACCAGTAGTCGAATTAAAATGTGTTTCTGATACACTATTTTCTTGAAATGCTTTTAAAACTTTTTTACTATTATAGAAACATATATCATCAATTAATTTAAATTGTTCTAAACAATCACGCTCTAATTCATCAATCATTTTTAACACCACCATCAACTCTTATTATTGTACTATTAATATAAGTATCATTTATTAAATAATTTACTACATTAGCTATTTCTTCTGGATTAGCAAATCTATCTAATAATATTTTGTTTAATTGTTTATTTTTAAATTCAATATCCATATCTTTATTCATGTCCGTATCTACCCAACCACAAGCTATCGCATTAACCGTAACATAAGGCGCATATATATTAGCAAAATTATAAGTTAAAGAATTTAATCCTGCTTTCGATGCATCATAATCCAAACTTTCCTTATAATATGTATCAATACCATTAGTAGAAGAAATATTTATTATTTTCCCTTTTTTATTTTTAAACATATATTCACCAATATATTTACTAGTTAAAAAAGGACCTATTAAATTAATATCTAATATTCTTTTAAAATTATCCACAGTTTTATCTTCTAAAGTAGTATCAATAGCTATTCCCGCATTATTAATTAATACATCAATTGAATCAAATTTAGAAATTGTATTATCTAGTAATTTTATTACCTCTTCTTCTTTTGATACATCACTTTTTAGAACTAATACATTAGTATATTTTTCTAATTCTTCCTTAGTTTGTAAAGCATTAGTATCATCGTTTACATAAGTTAAAACTAAATTATGTTTAGCTTTAGCTAAGACTAAAGCAATAGCCTTTCCTATTCCTCTAGTTCCTCCTGTTATAACTATAGTCATCCATCCACCTCAATTATATTATACATTATTCTAAATAAAAATCCTAGATATCTAGGATTCTTTTATTTCGTCAATATATTTATTAACTTTACTAGCCCAACTTTTATCAGCAGCATATTTAGAATTCATTTCTTCAGCAGTTGTTAAACCTTTTTGTACATAATTTTTAGCAATATTATCAATAAATCCTTTAATTCCTTCATCTAAAGTGTCATATTTCATGTAAGATCCACCATTACATGATGGGCCTCCAACTTGACCACCAACATTATTACATTTCTTAACTAACGTACTACAATTCCATTTACATCCTGTTTCATGCATTGAAATTGCTACCGCTAAATAAGGATCGACACCTTTTTCTAAAGAATATGTAACATATAGTTCCCCTTTGTTTTCTAAATCAGAATTTAAGAATCTATTAATTTTATCAATCAATTGTTGTTCTGTTAATCCATCATATACTATTTCTTCTACTTCTTCAGTAACTTGAACAGTAGATTCCGCTAATAAATTTTGTTTAGGCTCTATTATAGTTGGCTTTTCTACAGTTACATTCATAAAATTACTTACTACAAATAACCCAAGAAAAACGCACAGCTTTGTTTTCAAAATTTTTTCACCTCTTCATAAAAATTTGGGAAAACGTCTTCAATT
>CALVIQ010000076.1 GCA_944331815.1 uncultured Bacilli bacterium | reverse complement strand
TAATTTCTTCAGCTGATTTTACTCCTAATAAATTTAATAATAATACTTTCTTATCTTTTGGCCATTTATTGATATTATCTAGTTCCAAATAATTGTATATCATTTGTCTAGATACTCCTAAAAATTTCGCTAATTTTACTTTAGATATGCCAAGTTCATGTAACAATTCGTTTAATTTATTCATTTTGTTAACCCTCCTACATTAATTTTACCACATTATTGTCAATTGTCAAGCGTAAAGCAAAAGTATATGAAAAAAACTTTAGAGATACCAAAGTTTTTCATTATTTTTTCTTACTTCTTTAATTATGCCACCACCTAAGCATTGTTCACCCAAATAGAATACACATGCTTGACCTGGTGTTACAGATTTAACTTTTTGAGGATATTTAACTAAAATATAATCATCAATAAACTCTAATTCAACATCATTATCAGGTTGTCGATATCTAAATTTAGCTGTACATTTACTAACTTTTTCATCACCCAACCAATTAATATCGGTAACGATACATGAATCACTATATAGATATTCACTATTACCTAAAGATATATATAAAATATTTTTATTTAAATCTTTACCAACAACAAACATTCTATCTTCATAACCACCAATATTTAATCCTCTTCTTTGACCAATTGTATAATACATCAAACCAATATGTTTACCTATAACTTCATTATTTTCAATATTAACAATATCACCTGGAGTATTAGGTAAATAGTTTTCCAAAAATTTAGTAATATTTCTTTCACCAATAAAACAAATACCAGTTGAATCTTTTTTATTTGCTGTAATCAAATCATATTTATTAGCTATTTCTCTTACTTCTTTTTTATTTAAATGTCCAACAGGAAATAATACATTTTTTAATTGTTCTTTAGATACTTGAGATAAAAAATAAGTTTGATCTTTATTATCATCTACTCCTCTTAATAATTTACCATCAACCATTCTAGCATAATGACCAGTAGCAATATAATCAGCACCTAATTTAATTGCTTCTTTAGCGAACATATCAAATTTAATATATTTATTACACATTATGTCAGGGTTAGGAGTTCTTCCTTTTTTTAATTCATCTAAAAAATAAGTAAATACATAATCCCAATATTCTTTAACAAAATCTACTCTATGTAATGGAATACCTATTTTTTTACACACTTCAATTGCATCATTATAATCTTGTTCTTGGGGACAAATATTATTATTTAATGTTGGATTACCTAAAATATCATTATTTAAAGAAGCATCCCAATTACGCATAAATAATCCTATTACTTCATAACCTTGTTCTTTAAGTAATATAGCAGCTACACTACTATCAACACCGCCTGACATACCAACTACAACTTTTTTCATACGTCTTCACCGAAAACATTATATCACATAATGAAAGGAATTAAAAGTTTTATTAATCTTGGCATTAAATAAGTGTCACATAAACTCATTAATATAACAACACCTAAAACAATTAATAAAATTTTAAAATATTTATTCATAATTAATTTAAAATCAATTGACTTCTTTTTTAATATTGCATATATCATTTTAAAAGTGAAACTCATTGAATACATCATTAACAATAATAAAAATAATAAACTAATTACTTGACCTGGGAATACATATACTAAACTTACTAATATTCCTTTTAATTTAAAGGTAGTTAAAACAGCACCAACACTAAAACCTAGAATAAAACATTTAGTGAAAAACATAATAATTATAATAGGCAATCCAATAACAGAAATACCTAATAACCATATTAATATCACATAACTAATATTAGTAATTAGATTATTTTTTAGAGCAAATAAATAATCTAGTCTATTATTATTTATATTATCAATAAATTCATTTAAATGATTAATTACTAATTCTTTATCAGAACTATTTAAAATTATTGTAAAAATAGATCCAGCAATTATTCCCATCAACATTAATACGAATAAAAACACGAATATTTTTTTATTTATTTTTATTTTTAGTTTGTCCATATTTTCACCTATTTAAAGATATTAAAATTAAATAAAAATATTCCTTTTTTATAAAAAATATAGTATAATTAATTAAGGTGATTAAGATGAAAAACGAAAAAGTAGGAAAAATAATGGCTATTGTTATGTTAGCAATTATGGTAATATCAACATTAGCATCATTGGTACTAATTTAAAAAGAGGTTAATCCTCTTTTTATTTTAAAATAATTTGTTATATTTTTCTTCACTTATAATTCTAAAATTATCACTATTTCTAATAGAATCTCTATAAACTAAATAATTCAATTTGTTGTTCTCTTTTTTTAAATCAAATTTATGACTATTAAATTCACCTTTTAATATTCTTTGTTCAAAAAAATCAGGTAAAGTATCAAAATATAATACATCTTGTGTATAAGGAAATGGTAAAAAACATCCTTGTTCAATTGCTTTTATTACATCATCCAAATATTTAAATGAATATTTGTCATCTAATTGTTTTAAAACACCTATTGGGATTAATTCGTTTGATTCATAAGATTCCCATAATAAATATACTTCATTCATAATAACTTACCTCTACTTTCATATTTATTTATTTTATAATATTCAACTATCCAATTAGCTCTTCTTAAAACTAATTCTTTAGCAAAAACCAATCTATCTATTGGTAATTCATCTTTATAATAATCAAATACTTTATCAATATTTTCTCTAGTTACATTTTGCTCTATTCTATTTATAATATCTTCAATATATTCTGGATAATAATGGGTTAAATAACTAATCATTTGTTGATATTCTAATGTCGAAACATCATATTTACGATAACTATCTCCAATTTTATTTAACATTTTATGATAATCATTAATTGATAACTTACCTTCTTCAATTAAAACAAGTAACTCTTTTTTCTTACTATCTATTAAATCCATAATTCTTTTAGATTCTAAATTGTCCCATATTCTTTTTTCTTTATATTGATGAAATCTATCCAAAGTAACTTTTCCTACTATATGTTTATGAATAACTAAATTTAACTGTTCTTCATCTACGATATTTCCAAATTCATCAACACATTGTCTTAATCTATGATCTACCATTGAAACACCTAATGATGTACAATTATCATAAAGAGGCGCTAATCTAATAGAATTATTTTCATGATTAATAATTATTCCATAATTTGATGGATTTCTATCTCTATTTCCTATTAAAGAATCATATACAAACATATTAATAACATCTTGCATTAAATTATATTTTAAAACTGATTGAATGATTAAATCAGCAGTATATAATTGATGAGTTTTAGGATTTACCAAACTGGTATTTTTAAATCCTGGATCAATTAAATTTATCAAAGTAACACCATCAATAAACTCTTCTTTTTTAGGTCCTTCTAATTCGTTATCCAAAAAATCATAACTTAAAACACCTTTTACGCCATCATTTTCACATAAATAATAGTTAGCAACTGGAATTCCAATAAGTTTTGCTATATCGGCAGCCATACATTCAGACACATCATTATATACAGGAGTATTATCATTTTTAAAAGTACCTATTTTAAATAAATATCTCTTTCCATAAGCACAGATCCAATATTTAGGTTGTTTTCCAACTGGTTCTGGCATATATATTTCTTCTTTTATTATTTTTGTTCTCATAAGTTCACCACAATTTTATTATAACATATTAAATATATTATACAAACACTTTTAATTTTAATAAACAACTATGAAAAAATTGTAAAAAAAGTTATAAATGTTTTTTTATTTATAATATCTATTAAATATAATAATTGAGCTTTATTAAATTTATTTTTTCAAATAAAATATAAACATCGTATAAATTTTTTATAAAATCAATTTTTATAAACAAAAAAGAGGAATTATCCTCTTAATTTTCTCCTTCTTCTAACATATTAGTAATAAATATACCATAACCTTTATGTGGATTATCAACAACGACATGGGTAACAGCACCTATTATGTAGTCATCTTGAATAATAGGCGAACCACTCATCCCCTGCACTATACCATTTGTTTTTTGAAGTAATTCAGAATCTGTTATTTTAAATGATAAGTTTTTAGTATCTTGATTTTTACTTATTTTAGTTATTTCAATTTCATATTCTTTTACTACATCATCTTCTAAAACTGTTAAAATTTTAGCACTACCTTTTTTTATTTCATCAGGCTTAGCAACTTTATAAAGTTTTGAATCATCAATATCGTCAGTATAATTACCAAAAATACCTTTTATAGTATTTTCAAATATTGTACCATTAATACTTTCAGTATTTATTTGAGCATTTTTTTCACCTGGTACTCCATTAGAACTTGGTTCAATATCAGTAACTGTTGAATCATATATACTACCACCAGAAATACTAAAAATATTACCTGTTCTACTATCGATTATTTCATGACCTAATGCTCCAAATAACTTCGTATTAGGATCAACATAAGTTAATGTTCCAATACCTGTAATACTATCCTTTACATAAATACCAGTTTTATAAGTATCATTTTCTTTTGGTAATGTTAAAGTAGTTGTTTTAATTTGATTATCTCTTACATAAGTAACATTTATATTACCATTACTTAATTTTATTTGATTAGTCAAATCATAAATTGAATTAATATTTTGATTATTTATAGCAGTTATTCTATCACCAATTTGTAATCCTGCTTCACTAGCAATATAAGAATCATTTACTTTGTAAAAACCAACTATTAAAACACCCTCTGCTTTTAATTCAATACCGATGTTTTCACCGCCAACATAAACATAGTCTGAATAAGCTAAAGCAATAGAAGGGATAAATAGAAGAAGGAAAAGAAATGCTTTTTTAAACATCAGACATCTCCTTTTCTAACATAGACTACATTTATAGTATGGTAATTATTTTGTTTTTTAAATAAGTTAATTTTTTACAAAAATTCTGTTACATCTATATTATTACCATTAACTTTAAAAAAATAATTTTTATTTAAATATTTTGCAACTTTATAGGGAATACAAATTGATTTTGGCCATTCTTTTAAAATTTCAACATTAAAATCTTCATTTGTATAGTAATTTACAATTAAATTTTCATTTGTAATATTAATATCTACATTATTAATTTTACTAAATTCTTTATTAATATTATCTTGAATACTAGAATTTTTAGTTCTATGATAAGTGACATCTAATTTATCAGCCAAAACTAAAGCTAAACCAATTAATGATTTTATATCATTACCATTTGAATGATCTAAAATTGCTTGTTTTATAATTTTTTGTTCTTGATTATTAATCATAAACTTATCAAGATAATTAGCAAATATTTTACTGCCTTCAATGGCATGATTCTGTTTTTTACCATTAATCAGTCCAATATCATGCAAAAGTGCAGCTGTCATCCCCAAATCAATTAAATGATTATCAGCATTTAACTGTTTTAAAATTTTTTCAACAAAATACGCAACTCTTTTATAGTGACCTAATCCATGTTCCCAATCCCATTTTCCATCAGTAATAAACTTTATTTTTTCTATTTTTTTAACAGTTTCTAAATATTCTGGATTATTTAAAACATTATTATATATTGTCATATTCACACCTACTATTACTACAAACAATTGTATTTATTATATCACGTATAATGTAGATTAGTAAATGAGTAAGTTTGAAACTTATTTAATTTACTATATAATATTATCTATTCATTTTATAAAATGAATAGATAATTTGCGATTGAGTTTAGGCAAATTA
>CALVIQ010000075.1 GCA_944331815.1 uncultured Bacilli bacterium | reverse complement strand
AAATGATCTTTGAAAATAATTTAATTTATGTTATTATTATGATAACAAAAAGAGACTGATATAATCAATCTCAAATATCTTTATTACCATAGATTAGTAACTTTACACAAAGTTTTTTACACTCTCTAATCTCTTTTTAAATTTTCATACCAATTTTTAATATATTCTTTACCACTATTAAATACATTACTGCCAACATCACCTATAATTTCAATTGCTTGTTTTGTACAATCTATAAATTCATCTTTGGCATCAATAATCGAATTATAATTATCTTCGCCTAATTCATCTTTAGCAAATTCACTTAAATTATTAGCTCCTTTTTTTATTAATTCACTTACTTTATTAAAGGCTTTTTTTGCTGAATCAGATATTGTTTCTTTATAATTTGGAAATTTATTTTCTATTTTTGTATCTATTTTATTAGCTAATTCTAATATTTTTTGTTTTCCTTCATCAGTTAATTCATCAAATGTTACACCATTAATTTCACTATCATAAAAGATAAAGTCAACTATCGTAATAAAAGTTCCTTTAGCTGTTTCTTTAGCATTTTCAACATTTTCACTATTTAAAATGTTATCGATTTCTTCATTTAAATTATTAAATGTTTGAATTGCTGTTTCATCATCATTAGAATAATTTACTGTACTATTTTGTGCATTATTATCTTCAATTTCATTATTTGATTCATTTGAACTATAATTTTGATCTTCTTCTTTAGATTCTGTTATAATCTCATTATCTTGATTATTATCTAATTCTTCTTTAAATTCTGTTATAACTTCATTATTTTGATTATAAGAATTACTTAAACTAGAATCAGTCTTAGAACAACCTACTACGTTGATAACAATAAAACCTGATAATAAAACACATATTGTTTTTTTTGTATTAATTTTTTTAAAATTCATAATATCATCCCCTTTGAATATTATATCATTTTAGTAAAAAAAATCAAATTTATGATATAATTATTAAAGGTGATTAATGTGAAGAAAGTTATTATTGATGGAAATGAAGCGTGTAGTAATGCAGCCTATTTATTTACCGAAGCAGCAGGTATTTATCCAATTACACCTTCTAGTCCGATGGCTGAACATATGGATGAATGGTCAAATAAAGGTGTTACTAATATATTCGGTGATAAAGTAAAAGTAATTGAAATGCAAAGTGAAGCAGGAGCTAGTGGATTGGTTCATGGTTTACTTAGAGCAGGTGTTTTAACTACTACTTTTACAGCAAGTCAGGGATTATTATTGATGATACCTAATATGTATAAAATAGCTGGAGAAATGTTGCCAGGTGTTATGCATGTGGCAGCTCGTAGTTTATCTACTCATGCTTTATCAATTTTAGGTGATCATCAAGACGTTTACGCAACTAGAGCAACAGGATTTAATATGTTAGCTTCTAGTAATGTAAGTGACGCTAATTATTTAGGTGTAGTTGCTCATTTATCAGCCATAGAATCTAGTTTACCATTTATGCATTTTTTTGATGGTTTTAGAACCTCTCATGAATTACAAAAAATAGATATTTTAGAGAGTGATGATGTTAAAGATTTAATTAATTATGATAAATTAAATGAATTTAGAAATAAAGCAATTAATCCTAATAATCCTAAAACTTATGGTACTAGTGAAAGTGATGATGTTTATTTTCAAGCAACAGAAATAAGAAATAAGTATTATGATAAAGTACCTGATATAGTTAATAATTATATGGAAAAAATTAATAAAATAACTAATAGTGATTATAAACCATTTAATTATTATGGAAGTAATAAAGCTAAAAAAGTTATTGTCGCAATGGGATCTGTTTGTGAAACTATAAAAGAAGTAATAGATGATTTAAAAGAATATGGTTTAATTGAAGTTCATTTATATCGTCCATTTTCTAGTAAATATTTTTTAAATGTAATACCTGATACAGTTGAAAAAATTGCTGTATTAGATAGAACTAAAGAATTTAATAGTGAACCTTTATATTTAGATGTTGTGAATATTTTAAAAGATAAAAATATTAGTGTTGTTGGTGGAAGATATGGATTATCAAGTAAAAATACAACTCCTGCTCAAATAAAAGCTGTATATGATATGTTAGATAACCCTATAAATAATTTTACTATTGGAATTGATGATGATGTAACTAATTTAAGTTTAAAAGAACCAGATTATAAATTAAATAATAGTTTAGAAATGTTAGTTTATGGTTATGGCTCTGATGGTATGGTAAGTGCTTCTAAATCATTAATCAAGTTAGTAGGAAAAAATATTAATAAATATGTTCAAGGATATTTTCAATATGATTCTAAAAAATCAGGTGGAGTAACTAATTGTCATTTAAGATTTAGTGATAATAAAATAAAATCAACTTATTATGTAGAACAACCTAGTTTAATAGTAGTTACTAAAGATACTTATTTAGATGATTATGGAATATTAAATAAAATAAAAGATAATGGTATTTTTGTATTAAATACTGTAAAAAATGAAAAAGAAGTAATAGACTTTTTACCGGATGATGTTAAATATATTATTAAAAATAAAAATATTAAATTTTATATTATTAATGCTTATGAATTAGCTTCAAAAGCTGGTATTAAAAATAAGATAAGTACTATTATGGAAGTAGTAATACTATATTTATCTAATTTACTTAATGATGATATAATTAATCAGTTAAAAGAAGATATTAAAAATAGATTTGGTTTAAAAAGTGAAGAAAT
>CALVIQ010000074.1 GCA_944331815.1 uncultured Bacilli bacterium | reverse complement strand
AAAACAATTTGTATATTATAATAATAACATAAAAATCAAAAATAAACTAAAAACTACACCAATTAATTATCGATGTAGTCATAGTTAGAACTTTTTATTTCGTGTATAAATTTATTAAATCAGTTCTTTAGTCTATTTTTTGTATGTATAAATTATCATCAACATCAATTGTAATTGTAGAATTATATTTTACTTCATTGTTGATAATTTCATTAGCAATTAAATTTTCCACAGTTTTAGTTACAAATCGTTTAATTGGACGAGCTCCATATCTAGAATCATAAGAGTTTTCCACAATATAATTTTTAGCTTTATCAGTTAAAACTATTTTTAATTGTTTATCACTTAATCTTTTTTCAATATCTTTAATAATTTTATCTAAGATTTCATAAATAACATTTTTATCTAATGATTTAAATACTATTATTTCATCTATACGGTTAATAAATTCTGGCTTGAATGTTTGTCTTAATTCATTCATAACTAATTCATGAGAATTTTCTACATTTTCTAGAATGTATTCACTACCTAAATTAGATGTCATAATAATAATAGTATTTTTAAAATCAACTGTTCTACCTTGTGAATCAGTAATTCGACCATCATCTAATATTTGTAATAAGATATTAAATACATCTTTATGAGCTTTTTCTATTTCATCAAATAAAACAATACTATAAGGATTTCTTCTAACTGCTTCGGTTAATTGGCCACCATCATCATATCCAACGTATCCTGGAGGAGATCCAATTAATCTAGCTACAGAATGACTTTCCATATATTCACTCATGTCAATTCTAATCATGTGTCTTTCGTCATCAAATAATTCATAAGCTAAAGTTCTAGCAACTTCAGTTTTACCAACCCCAGTAGGACCTAAAAAGATGAATGAACCAATTGGTTTATTTGGATCTTTGATGCCAGCTCTAGCTCTTATAATAGCATCACTAACTAATTTAATTGCTTCATCTTGTCCTTTTACTCTTTTTTTCATATTTTCATTTAATTTAAGTAATTTATCTTTTTCACTATCAACTAATTTGTTAATAGGAATATTAGTCCATTTAGATATTATTTTAGCAATATCATTGTCATCAACTGTATCACTTAAAATATCTGATTTATTTTTACTATTTAATTCAGCTAATTCTTTTTCTAATTGAGGTAATATACCATGTCTTAATTTAGCTGCAGTTTCTAAATCATATTCATTTTCAGCTTTTTCTAATTTATGTTTAGTACTATCAATTTCTTCTTTTTTCTTATTGATTAAATTATTAATTTCTTTTTCTTCTTCCCAACTTTTTCTTAATTTAGATTCTTTTTCTTTTAAAGATTCAATTTCTTTATCAATTTCTTCTTTACGATGTTTTGATAAATCATCTTTCTCCTTTTTTAATGCTTCTTTTTCAATTTGTAGTTGCATTATATGTCTTGTTAAAGTATCTAATTCAGTTGGTACTGATTCCATTTGTACTTTAATAGTAGCACAAGCTTCATCAATTAAATCAATTGCTTTATCAGGTAAGAATCTATCAGTTATATATCTATCTGATAAAGTAGCAGCTGCAATTAAAGCTTTATCTTTAATATTAACACCATGATATACTTCTAATTTTGGTTTTAATCCTCTTAAAATAGTAATAGTATCTAAAACAGTAGGTGGATTAACTAAGATTTTTTGAAATCTTCTTTCTAGGGCACCATCTTTTTCAATATATTTACGATATTCATTTAAAGTGGTTGCTCCGATACAATGAATTTCTCCACGAGCTAACATTGGTTTTAACATATTACCAGCGTCCATAGCTCCCTCTAAAGCTCCGGCTCCTACAATCATATGAATTTCATCGATAAACATAATGATATCACCATTAGAATCTTTTACTTCTTTTAATACAGCTTTTAATCTTTCCTCAAATTCACCACGGTATTTAGCTCCTGCTATTAAGGCTCCCATATCTAGTTCCCAAATTGTTTTGTTTTTTAAACTGTTAGGAACATCTCCTTTAACAATACGAGTAGCTAAGCCTTCGACAATAGAAGTTTTACCAACACCAGGTTCTCCTATTAAAACTGGATTGTTTTTAGTTTTTCTAGATAAAATTCTAGTTATACTTCTTATTTCATCATCACGACCGATAACAGGATCAATTTTATTATCTTTCACTGCTTGGGTGATATCTCGTCCATATTTTTCTAAAACATTTTCAAGATTTTCTTGGTATGGATTCATATTTATCCCTCCTTTTTAATGTTGATTATTTTAATCAACGATAAAAGTATATCACTTGTTTTAGCACTTGTCAATAGTGAGTGCTAAAGTTGTTTAAATTTTTTATTTATGCTATAATTACCTAGTGAGGTATTTTTATGAAATTAACTGAAGTTTTTTTATTGTTTATAATATATGCTTTTATAGGTTGGATTGTCGAAATTATAAACAACATAATTGTTTATAAAAAATTTGTTAATAGAGGTTTTTTGATTGGCCCATATTGTCCTATTTATGGTGTAGGTGGATTAATAGCAACTATATTTTTGACAAAATATAAAGAAAGTATAATAGTATTATTTGTTATGTCGATGTTTTTATTTGCTTTATTAGAATATTTTACTAGTTATTTAATGGAAAAATTATTTAAAGCAAGATGGTGGGATTATACTGATTATCGTTTTAATATTAATGGTCGTATTTGTTTAGAAACATTAATACCATTTGGATTATTAGGATGTTTTGCTATTTATGTAGTTAATCCAATAATATTTTCAATATTTAATATAACTAACATAGTTTTTTTAAGGATAATAGCTCTAGTAATATTTATAATATTTATTATTGATTTTACAGTTTCATTAAAAATAATTAATAGTTTTAAAGATACAGCTGTTAAATTTTTGAAGAAAGATAATACTGAAGAAATAACTAAAAAAGTTAAAGAAATATTAATTTCTAAATCTGTTTGGACAAAACGTTTAATTGAATCATTTCCTAAAGCTAAAGCGGTTATTACTAATAATATTGATTTAATAAGAATGAAATTTGAATTAAAACAAACTAAAAAAGAATTAAAGCAAACTAAAAAAGAACTAAAAAAAGAAAGAAAAGCTAATAAAAAATTAAGGAGGTAATTTATGAATTTTTATAGAGGCTTAGGTATTTTAGAATCTTTAAATGAGGTAGGAGATTTAATAAAAGTAAATAGTGTGGATGCTAGTGTTGAAAAACATGTACCTTTTTGTGAAATAAAAGATGATAAGGTATATGTTACAGTAGGAGAAGTAGTTCATCCAATGGAAGAAGATCATTATATAGAATGGATAGCAATGGTTAAAGGTAATAAAATTGTAAAATATTTATTAAAACCAAATGATGAACCAAAAGCTATATTTGATTATGAAAAAGATAGCACAATTTATGCTTATTGTAATAAACATGGATTGTGGAAAAAAGAAATATAATGAAAAAAGATAATTATTTTATGTTAATTATCTTTTTTTAATACTTTTATTACAGGCTGATTATCTAATTCTTGTTTAATTTCACTAATTTTTGCATTATTTATACGTTCACATTTAGCTTTTAATTTTTTTAAGACTTCTAAAAATTCTAATCTTTTTAAATTTAATAATAAATTCTCTTTAGATAGATTTTGACTTTTTTGGTTAATTATTGATTGACCATTATAAACGATTAATGGAGATGTAATATTTAAATTGTTAAATTCTTCAATATTTAAATTTAATTTATCAGCAATTAAATTGCTTTTTTCATTAGCTGAAATTGCTTTAGCTTTTAATGTTATTGCATTACTTTCGATTTTAGAATTAACTAAATTAATACTATTTCCTGATTCTAAAATTATGGTAGTTTGTTCATTTAATTTTCCGAGATTAGTATTTATAATTTCCAATTTTTCATCAGCAGAAAATTTTAGTTGACAATTAGGGTAGATTAATTCATTTTTAATTGTCATATTTTTTATTGCTAAATTTTTCGCGCTGATTGATGTGTTATCTAAAAATGCTTTAATGTAGGAATTTTCTATTATGCATTTACCATTAATATGACCATAAATTCCTTGTTCAAAATTACAATTTCTAATAATGACTTCACAATCATTATACCCAAATATAGAAACTCTTTTATCAAAATCTATATTTTCAATTATATAGCATATTGGTTTATCTAGATTTAGTTTTCTAGCTAAATCTTTATAGTTATGTTCAAATGCATTTCAAAAACATGGAATAGTATAGTGGTATTTATTCTCTTTACATTTCTTTTTTTCTACATAACAGACAATTTTGTCTTCTTCTTCAACAACTTTCCCTAAATTATTAGTCATTATTTTCATTACATCTTTTTTTAAAATATTTAATCTCAAATTTTTAATTACTTTAAACATAAAAACTCTCCTTAAATTGTTTCATACTATATCATAATTATGAAAATAATGCAATATGGGACTACTTTTATTTTGTTTTTCATATTATTTTATAGGTGATTTTGTGAAAAAATTGTTAATTTTGTTATTATTAATACCAATAAATATTAAAGCTTATTCTAGTAGTGCCACTAGTATAGTTTTAATGGATATGGATAGCTTAAATGTTATATACTCTAATAATATGAATGAGATTAGAAGTATAGCTTCAATATCTAATATTATGACTACATAGTGATTAACCAAGAATATGCAAGAAATACAACAAAAACAAATATATGTCATAATAAATATGATATTTTATATAATGTTCATATTCATCTACTATATATAATTTAGTATTTAATTATTGTTATATTTAATATAAAGTAGTATAATTAACATGGAGGAAGTAATATGATTTTATATAGTTCGAAAGTTAATGATTTTGTTAACGATGTAAATAACAATAAAATTTCATATATTTTAGAAAATATAAAAAAAAAAGAACTGTATGAAGGAACAACATTATCAGAAAAACAATCATGGGAAAATTCTTTAAAATATATGAGCGAAATATTACAGCAAACTAGTATTCCCAAAGATTGTACTGTCGTATTAGAATATAATCTCCCAATGACATCAAGTAGAATAGATTTTATGTTATGTGGATATAATTGTGAAAATAAGAAAAATATACTAATTATTGAATTGAAACAATGGTCAAAAGTAAATGAAGTAAAAGACAGTGAAATATTATTAGAAACGTATGTTGGAAATGGATTAAAAAAAGTGATTCATCCATCGTACCAAGCATGGACATACAAGATGCTATTGAAAGATTTTAATCAAAATAT
>CALVIQ010000073.1 GCA_944331815.1 uncultured Bacilli bacterium | reverse complement strand
AGTAATTAAACTCCAACAAGGTAACAAATAAAATTATAAAGTCAAAAGTTTTCTCGGCATAAAACATCATATAGACAATATATAGTTTATTCATAAAAAGTTGCACTTGACTTTTTAATTAAAAATTATTATGAAGAGTTTCATTAATACCATTACCTATTAAATTACTTAATTTTTCTATTAAAAAATCTACTTCTTTTGGTGTAACCATCATATTGTAACCAATTGGTGTTAAAACTTCAAATAAAAGTTGTTTAATTTCGTTTTCTTCTAATGTTCCTACAATGCCTAATAAAGTTTCTTTATCTTTTTTATTCACAGGTATTTTTTCTTTTAAATAATTTGGTTTTGTAACCATTAATTTATGAGTAGGATTATTAATATTTAATTTAGAATATGTATAATGTTTATGCATATAATTTATAGTATCACTTACTATTGTAATAGCATCTACTACAGTAGGTACACCTATTGCTATACATGGAACATTCAAAGTTTCAAAACTTATTTCTTTTCTACTATTACCAATACCACTTCCTGGATGAATTCCTGTATCGGTTATTTGAATTGTTTTATTAACTCTTTCGATAGATTGACTAGCCAAAGCATCAATTACAATTAAAAAATCTGGATTAAATTTATTTACAATACTTGATATAACATCACTAGTTTCTAATCCTGTTTGCCCCATAACACCAGGAATTAAAACTGATACTCTCCTATAATCATTAGATAATTCATCTAATTCAAATAAATGATTAGTTACTATTATGTTATTAACAGTTAATGGTCCTAATGAATCTGGTGTCGATTTTGAATTTCCTAATCCAATTATTAAACAACTAGCTTTTTTGTCAATTTTTAAAATATTTAGCAAATTACTTAATTCATTTATAAATTTTTTTTTTACTTTTTCATAATTTGCTATATCTGTTACATCTTCAAATTCTATTGTAATATAATTACCTTTTTTTTTATTAATTAATTTACTTGTTTTATCATCAACAGAAACTTTAGTTATTTTAATATTTTCTTCTATTACTTCTTCACTAATACCTTTAATATTTTTAATTGATTCAATAGCTAAATCTGTTCTTATTTGATATTTTGATAAATCAATACTATGTTCCATAACTTTCACCATTATTATTATTAGTTTAAGTTAATGTTTTATACAAAAAAGTGTTGATTTTATTATAAAAAAATGGTAAAATTATAATGTTTTAAGAGCTTGGAGGTGAATTAACTATGGCAAATATGAAAAATGCAAAGAAAAAAATTAAAGTAATCGCTAAAGAAACAGTAAACAATAATAATTATACAGCAAGTATGAAAACTGCTTGTAAAAATGTTGAAAGAGCAGTAATTGCTAAAGATAAAGATAAAGCAAATGACAATTTAAAAGTAGCTATTAAGAGAATTGATAAAGCAACACAAGCAGGTGCTATTAAGAAAAATACAGCAGCTCGTAATAAATCTCGTTTAACAAAAAAAGTAAATGCAATGGAATAACATTTACTTTTTATTTTTTTCTGATATAATTATAATAGGTGATGCTAGATGAAGGGTTGGTTAGCACTTATTCCACTTGTTATTTTATTATGTTTAACGGCTATATATCAAAAAGATATATCAAATTTTTTGGTTGAAAAAATAGTTTATTCAAAAAAAATATACTTAGAAAAACCAAATAATTATGAATTAGATTACGAATTTGAATATGTAAAAAAAACAAATGATTTTATTGCTAATAATAAGCAAGAATTAATAAATATTTTATATACTTTTTTAAATAATGGTTCTACTAAATTTTATTTTTATTGTGATTATAATGAATGTCCAAATGATGTCAATGCATTAACTGATGAAAATGAATTAGTTATTATCAATAATTATGTTCATCCATATAATAACTATAGAAAAGTATATGTTACATATAATTCTTTTAATAAAGTAGAAATAAATATTGAAAAATCTTATAATGATGATGTGATTATGGCTGTTGACAAAAAAATTGATGAAATCATGAAAGAAATATTAACAGATGATATGTCAGATAAAGAAAAAATAATTAAAATTCATAATTATATAGTTGAAACAACTGATTATGATACAGCATATTTAGAAGCAAATTTACAAGATATAGATAATCCATCTCATAAAGCAATTGGACCTTTATATTATCACAAAGCTTTATGTGGAGGGTATACTGATGCAATGTCATTATTTTTAAATAAATTAAAAATTCCAAATTATCGAATTTCTAGTGAAAATCATATATGGAATTATGTTTATCTTGACAATAATTGGTATCATTTAGATTTAACTTGGGATGATCCCGTTACTGATGATGGTAGTAAACTAGTTTTAAATAATTTTTTATTAATAACTACTGAACAATTAGAACAATTTCATACTGGTTATCATACTTACGATAAATCAGTCTACATCGAAGCAAAATGATTCATAAATAGGTAATTCGATTATAACTTTTGTTCCTTTTTTTAAAGGTATATATTTTATATTACCATTATGAGATTTTATTATTTCAATTGATAATGACACACCTAATCCTGTACCATTTTTTTTTGTTGTATAAAATGGTTCTTTTATTTTTTCTAATTCGTCTTCTGGTATTCCTATTCCATTATCTTCAATTATAATTTTAAAATTATTATCTAATTTATAATCCAATTTTATTATGCCATTATTTTCTATTGCTTCAATACTGTTTTTTATCATATTTATTAAAACTTGATTTAACCTATTGTAATCACCTTCAATAAAAATTTCATCTTGACAAATATTATGTTTAAATATTATGTTTTTTTCTTTTAACACTGGTTCAAATTGTTTTACAACATCTTCTAACAATAAATTAATATCTAATATTTCTTTTTGAATTTTAATTTTATTCATAGATAAAAAATCTTGCAATAACAATAATATTTTATCCATTTCTTCTTTTAAAATAACTATATATCTTTCATGATCTTTATTATTAATATCAAACATATCTAAATAACTTTTACATACTGCTATAGGATTCTTAATTTCATGAGTTATTTTAAATAAAGATGTTCTTAATTGAGTTTCTTTTTCTAATTCTTTTATATTCATATGTAATTTTATTATATCCTCACCTTTTTTATATAAAAATATGACTAAATATGTAGTTGTTACAAAAATAACACTTGTTAAAATATTAAAATTAAAAATAAATTTAATTAATAAAAACAAATTTAATATGTTTTTTTGATAAAAGAAATATACTAAATAATATATTAAATATTCAATAATATATATTGTTATATTAGTATCTGTATAATTAAATAAAATAATAAAAGTTATAATAAAACTTACAAATGTTCTTCTTTTAATAAAAGCAAATAACAATGGAATATTAAATAATATTATTAAATTTGTATTACCTTGATTATAAATTAATAACAAATAAAGACTTGATAATAGTGATATGTCCATATATAATTTATTTTGTTCTTTATTTATATTATTACTATAAGTACAATAAAATAAATTAACTATTAATGGAAATAATAAAATAATTACATTAAATAAAATTTGATATAACATTAAAATCACCTAATTAAATTATATAATTTTTTTTTGTAGTATTTTGTCGAACAGTGTCGAAATATGAAAAAAAGTAACATAAGTTACTTTAAATCATCAATAAATTTTTTTATTTTTTGAGCTTGTTCTCCTAAAATAATTTTTAATTGATTATCAATTTCAACTATTCCTTGAGCACCAATTTTTTGAATTCCCTCTTTATTAACCTTTTTTGTATCTTTTAACTCAACTATAAATCTTGATTTATTCGTTTCGTAATTAATAATATTATCTTTTCCACCTAAATACTCAATTAATTTATTTGCTTCTAATCTAAAATCTTTTTGTTTAGATTTTATAATTGCAATAGCAATTATAATAGCAACAGCAATTATTATTAAATATTGCCACATATGTTCCATTCCTATCACCTTAATAAATTATACTATATATTTTCTTATTTTGCAAATTTTTAATTGTATAATTTGCAAAATTAGTGTAAGATAATAATAAGGTGAAATTATGAAGAATATTTCAAAATATAAAGTTGATAAATGGTTATTAATACTTTTATTTTTATTTATAGTTATAAGTCTAATTACTATAAATAGTGCAGAAATTTTAATATCAAATAATACTTTAGTATATAAGCAATTACTATGGTATATTGCTGGTTTTGTTATAGCCTATTTTATAATGTTTGTTGGCAATGATTTTATATATAAAAATATTTGGATATTTTATACTATAGGAATTATTTCTCTATTAGGATTATTGTTATTTGCAACTCCTATTAATAATGCTAAATGTTGGTTTAGCATACCTGGAATTGGTACTATTCAACCTAGTGAATTTATGAAAGTTATATTAATAGTTACTCTAGGAACTCTAATTCATAATTTTAATGACAAATATAATAATCCTACAATTTCAGAAGAATTTAAGTTTTTAATAAAAATAGGAATTGTTGTTTTAATACCTAGTATTTTAACTTTTTTACAACCAGACACTGGTGTTGTATTAATATATTTATTAATTACAATTATTATGCTATTTATTTCTGGCATAAGATATCGATGGTTTATTATTTTATTTTCGGTTATAATTTTGTTTATTATTTTAGTTTTAGGCATATATTTCACCAATACTGATTTATTTATTAATATTTTTGGGACAGATTTTTTTCTTCGTATAGATAGATTATTAGACTGGTCTAATAGTAGTGGTTATCAATTAGAAAATGGAATTACTAGTATAGGTTCTGGTGGTTTATTTGGTATGGGAATCAACAACACACCTATTTATTTTCCTGAACCTCAAACCGATTTTATATTTGCAGTATATGCTAATAATTTTGGATTTATTGGTGTATTATTTTTATTAACATTGATAACTATTTTTGATATAAAATTAATATTACTTGCATTGAAAAATACTAATTTAACTAATAAATATATTATATCAGGAATCGTTGGGATGCTTATCTATCAACAATTACAAAACATAGGAATGACTTTTGGTCTTATGCCTATAACAGGAATCACTTTACCATTTATAAGCTATGGCGGTTCTTCTTTATTAAGTTATATGATTATGATAGGAATCGTTTTTAATATATCAAATGAAACATTAAGGTACACTAATTGACAATTAATACGATTTATGATAGTATATACCCTACTTGAAGAGGTGAATTTATATGGTTGATTTTAAAAACAGAAAAAAAGTTTATATTTTATGTAGTAAAGAAGAATATACAATTATTTGGGAACATTTACATGAAATTATTAATGTTCAAGAAGAAGAATTAATTATTCCTTATGACTTTATGGAATATGAAAAAATTAATGAAAGAATTGAACAAAGAGTTAAAAGAATAGTTACTGATTTTATACGATTTGAATTAAGAGCAAGTTATTTAAATCAATGGTACAATGAAAAATTTAATTATTTTAAAAATAATATTCCTACAGCTAGTGAAATTATTATAATTAAAAATGATAAAAGTTATGGTATAGACAGACAAGAAAAAGAAGCTGAAATAGAATATTGTAATTGCTTAAAAAATAAAACTATTAGATTTATTGATATAGAAGAATTAACATATCAAAAAACTATCTAATAGTTTTTTAATTACAAAAAAAAACAACTATTCAGCTGTTTTAACTACTTCTTTATTTTTGTAAGTTCCACATTTTGGACATACTCTATGTGGTTTAATCATTTCACCACATTTTGGGCATTTAACTGTTGTATTAGCGTTTATTACATAATGAGTTCTTCTTTTACGTCCACGAGTTTTACTAACTTTTCTAAATGGTACTGCCATTTATAACACCTCCCTATAATAAATCTTTTAGTTTTTCTAATTCAGGATTAATTCTTTCTTCCTTATCAGTTATAAATTTCCAGCCTTTGCCTTCTTTTTTTACATCCGATAAATCTTCATTTACAACTTTAAGGGGAATTTCCATTAATATATTTTCCCATATTATTGGAAAAATATCAATAGTATTTTGATTATTTTCTAAATTTTCTTCTAAAAATTCACTTAAATCATCATCTATTTCAATAGAAAATGGATATTTTGTTGGTTTTAAACTAATTGAACAAGGTAAAATCATAGTTCCTTCAATACTTAATTTTAAATGATAATCCTCTATTCCATTAGTTATTTCACCTTTTATTTTTATGTTATTTAGTTCTAAAATATTAGTATTTTCTAATTGTTCTTTTGTAAATGAATAATTTAAATCAATTACAACATTAGAATCAATACCGCTTTTTAATCTTGTAATATCAACATTCATTTGAATCACCTACTTAATTATACAAAAAAATTTTTAAAAAGTAAATAAATTTGATATAATCTACTTAGGTGATTTTATATGGTTGGTATTATTTGTGAATATAATCCATTTCATAATGGACATATATATCATTTAAATAAAGTTAAAGAATTATTTCCAAATGAAGTTATTACATTAGTTTTAGTTGGTAATTTTTTAAATCGTGGCGATGTATCAGTTATAAATAAATGGGATAAAACTAAGTTAGCTTTAGATTATGGTATAGATCTAGTAGTCGAATTACCTTTTGCTTTTGCTACACAATCTGCTGATATTTATGCATATGGAGCAATTAGTATTTTAGATAATTTAAAATGTGATTATTTAGTTTTTGGTAGTGAATTAAATGATATAGATGTTTTATATAAAATTGCTGATACAAATATTGATATAAAAGATTTATTAAAAAAAGGATATAATTATCCGAAAGCAATCGATATTGCTTTAAAAAATAAAATAAATATTTCAGTTAATACACCCAATGATTTATTAGGTGTTAGTTATATAAAAGCTATTAAAAAATTAAATAGTAAAATAAAACCAATTACAATTAAAAGAACAAATGATTATCATGATAAAAATACAAATGGTAAAATAAGTAGTGCTTCTAGTATTAGAAATTTAATTTATGAAAATAAAGATATATTAAAATATGTTCCTAATACTAACTATATTAAAAATATAAATTTAAATGATTTTTATTTAATTATTAAACATAAAATAATGTCCGAAGATTTAACAAAATATCAAGATATTGATGTTAGTTTAAATAGTTTACTTAAAAAAAATATTTTAAAATCAAACAATATAGAAGAGTTAATTAGTAATGTTAAGCATAAAAATTATACTTATAATAGAATTAAAAGATGTTTAGTTCATATTTTGTGTTGTT
>CALVIQ010000072.1 GCA_944331815.1 uncultured Bacilli bacterium | reverse complement strand
CTATTTTCTTTTGTGCTTCATCTATTTTAGATAATCTTTCTAAAACATTAGTAAAAGTCTTATTAGTTTTTTCAAAATTTTCATCTAATCTTTCATTAACTTTATTATTAATTAAAGTTAATTTATTATCTAACTTATCATTTAATTTATCAAAATCATTAGTTAAATCTCTACTAAAAGATGATTTAAATTCACTAACTTCTTTTACTACATTTGTTTCTAGTTTACCTAATCGTTCTGTTATATTTGATTCATTAATATTTTTTGATAAAGATAAAATACAGACTATCAATATTACTATCAATAAAATAATTATTATATATTCCATACAATCACCATTTTAATTATATCATATTTTTATAAAAAAAAAGCCTTATATTAAATTATAAGACTTATTTTTCTAATAACCATCCTTCATAGCCTTCCACAACATTATACGTTTTATATCCCTTTAAATTTAAAATATTACAAACTTTTAAACTATTTTTTCCATATTGACAATATATATAATATTCTTCATTTTTGTTTAAATATTTTTCTGGATTTTTTAATAATAATATATAAGGTATGTTTATTGCTCCATTTATATGGTTATCATTATATTTTTCAATACTTCTAATATCAATAATGTTTATATTATTTTTACTTAATAATTCTTTTATTGAAATATTTAATGCCATATAACCACCCTAATACATTATATGTATCAAAGGATAATTAATAAAGGTAATTAATCTAATCTTCATCATTAAAGAAGTCATCAAAAAATTCATCATCGGTAACACCATTAATTATTTTGTTTTCTTCTTCTTTTAATTTGATTTCAGGTTGATTTATACTTTGTTTATTTGTATCTTTAATATTTATATTATCATTTGTTGAATCTTTAGTTTCAGCTTCTGAAATTAAATTATCATTTGTTGAATCTTTAGTTTCAGCTTTTGAAATTAAATTATCATTTGTTGAAATGTCCTTTTTATCTGATATAGTTGTATTATTTTTTTGAGCATTTTCTAGTTTTTCTTGTTCTTCTAATTCAGCAATCTTTGCATCGATTCTTTTAACTAAAGAATCAATATCAAAAGAATCATTTTTTGGAACATCTCTTTTTTCTGGCATTGGTACACTAGAAATTCCACCACCAGAAGAATTCATTGGATTAAATGAATTCATCATTTCATTTAATTTTGATTCTCTTTTTTTATCAACATAAGATTTTAAATCAAACAATTTAATTTCCTGTTTTTCTCTTTGTGGATATGTAGCTTTAGGATATGTTTTACCCCATCCGCCTTCTTTTTGAATTTTCCAATCAGGAACAACTTTTGTCTTAAATGGCATTGATCTAATTCTTAAAACAATTATAGTGTTTTCTGGTAGTCTTTGTAAATCACTTACTGTAACTAAAGGTGTACTAGCAGTTTTATCTTTTTCCTTAGACTTAACCTCACCACATAATTTACTAATTTCTTCTAATGATGCTAATTCACTACTAATAAGATAAACGATATTACCACAGTTACCTTTAATAGTTTCACCATTTTCTTTACCATAAACTTGATATAACTGAGCAAAGTTTTGAATAATAAATGTAAATCTTATATTTCTACTTCTTGCAGCAGTAACCATTGTTGTAACATCTTTTAATGGTGGCATATTAGCAAACTCATCTAATATAAAATTAGTTTTAAAAGGTAATTTACCACCTGATTCTTGCGCTACATCAATTAAAGTTTCATAACATTGTTTGATAAAAATTGTAACTAATGAGTGATATGTTTTCTTTTCATCTTGAATAACTAAAAATACAGCTGTTTTCTTTCTACCAATATCTTTTAAATCAAAATCACTATGACTCAACATTTCAGATAAATTTTCTCTTGAAGAAAATAATTTTATTTTTTGTTTAAATACTGACAAAATACTACTTTTTGTATCATTAGGGGCCATTATTGTAGAAGAAACATTGATATAGGCAGGACTTGATTTATCTTTATAACTATAATATTCTTTAATATAAGTACTATTTCCAATTTTTTCTTCACCAACTGTGGTCATTAAATTAATAGTATTTAAGTTAATTTCTTCTTCCTTAGCATCTTCAAATAAAGCTAAAGATAAACCCGTAAAATAATCTGCAGAAGTTTTTTCCCAGAATGGATCCTGACTTTGTGCTTTATCATCATAAAGTATATTCATAGCTAAGTCATCTAATAATTCGTTAGCTTTATCTTTATTACCACTTTTATATAATTGATAAGGTAAACCTAGTGGATTCCAAGCACTACCTTTTTGTGGATCACGAAAATTTAATAATACAATATTATAACCTTTTTCTCTTAACATTTCTGCATTATTTTCATATATTTCACCTTTAGGGTCGGTTATAATCATTGATTCGCCTTTTTTAGCTAAAATTCTAACCATTGGTTGAACCATTGTTTGAGTTTTACCTGCACCAGTAGAACCTAAAATAAGATTATGGTATTCTCCACCATCAACCCAAATTTCTTTACCATTGTTAATTAAAGGTATTCCAGCATATTCACTAGTTTCTTGTTTTGGTAAAACTTTATATATTTTATCTTGTTTTTTAAATTCTTTTTCATCTGCCCATCTTGAATAACCTTTTTCTTCTTTAGCACCAGCACTAAATCCAAAACCTTTTTCTCTTTCAAAGAAATAAGATGATACACTTGTAAAAATAAATACTAATGCAAAGAAATATCCAACTATTGTAGGTACTAAAAGATCACCAGTAAAAGCTGGGATTGGATTTAACCCATGAAATGTTCCATCAGTTGCAAAACTTGATATATTTAATACGGCAATAGCTACAAAATATAATAATACAACTGCAAATATTACAAAAATTAAATAATCCTTTGATGTAGCCCTAAATTTTAGTTTCATTAATTTCACCCCTAATCTTATATAAGTATATCACATAATTAATCAAATTTCATTATTTTTTTTCCCAATAATTATAATAATTACAATTGTAACTGTAACTAATAAAAATAATCCTCCAAATACGATAAAGTTTAAATAATTATTTTTTACAAATTGTAACATTTTATCAAAAATATTTAATGTTTTTACAGAACCAAACTTTACATAAATACTTTTTTCTTTAGCATTATCATTATTAATATTCCATATAAGTTTGCCATCTTTTTCTTCATCTGCATTATTTTCAATAATTTCATGATTTGTATTAATTATAATTTCAACATTATCAACTTTGTTATAATCAACAAACATACATTTAAATCCTTCACTAGTAGATAAAATGTAACTATCATCATTTGTAACAAAACTAAATGCATCAAAACAATTTTTAATATAAAGAGCATGCCTAAACTCATTAAAATTATATGTATATTGATAATTTGCAGTAAACTTTGTTATACCTTCATTATAATCTACTTTATATAATTTTTGATATACATTATCAAAAACTGAATAAGCTTCATATTTTTTTATATCGTTAATTTTTTTTTCTTCATTTTTTGGCAATTCTATAGTAATATTTTCAATTAAACTTTCATCTTGAAAATTCAGTTGATATTTTACTTGACATCCGGTTAACAAAACAATAGACAAAATTAAAACTATTTTCCTTTTCATTTTATTCACCTTTACCTAATATATATACATAACCATTAAATGTATATCCAGTATCATAACTTCGCAACTGATCAAATGTTTTAGTTGTTTTAGTCACTCTAACATTACTCCATGTTGGAGCACCGTTAGCACCACCTGCATTCCATCCTTCAGACATTACTACCGTTTTATTTTCATAATCGACACTTTCTATTATTGCAACATGTCCATAATTATGTCTTGCACCTAAATCTGTATCACTAGACCAAGAAATTATAGCACCTGGCATAGGCATATTTATATCAGTACTTTTATCAAAAACATTTAATGAAGAATAGTCAAACCACCCCTCACCATTAGCAACAACAGACAATATAGCATTTAATGCTGTTACTTTTGCTATATCATCCATGTTTGAAGACAAAATTATTTCTAAAGCACGTGATCTAGCATACCAAACACACTGGCCAAGATTATTAGCATTACTATCATATATTCTTGATAAATCTATTAATTGACCACCTATATATACAATTCCCAAAGTTGCATAATAATCAGATCTTTCCTTTATATCATCTACTGTTGTAGGAATTTCAGAAGAACTAGAATATTCACCAACAATTGTGTTCATACTGACAATTTCAACACCATCAGAATAGAAAAATTTTAATATTTCATCAAAAGTTGAACCATTATCTGCCATCTCATAAGATACTACTTGGCTCATTCCTCGGCCATGTCCACCTGCAATCATATGATAATACTCAGGACTTAAATAAACTTTGTGAGTTTCCATATCAGGTTTTTTTGAATATATAACATATCTTTTTCCATTTTCTTCACCATAAGTACAATCACTATCATTATAACAATAAGAATCATATTCTGAAGAAAATATTTCATTATTATATACTAAAACCATACCAGAAGTTTCTTCTGTTGCTTGACGCGCATAATCTTTTATATTTTCATTAAAAACTTGATCACTTTGACTATTTTCAATAGCAACTGTACAATTATTTGTTCTGCTTAAAGTATATGTTCTAACAGCAATAGCTTGAGCTTTATAAGCTTCCATACTTTGTCCTCCCCAAGCTTCACCGCTTACAACTCCTGCAACATACTCCTCTAAATCATATGTACCTTTAACAGTACCATCTTGGTTCATAACTGTTACACCTGAACAATAAGCATATACTTTACCATATTTTTTATGATCATTAAAGTTCTCATAAGCTGATACTCTTAAAAATATTTCATCGGTAATTCTCTTTGCACTTTTATCTACATTTTCATTTTCTTTATTATCAAAATAAAACATTTTTATAAAATCATCTTCTAGATATTCTCTATATCTTTCGATATCTAGTTTGTATTTTTCTTCATAGTGTTTAATTACTTCACCAGTTTCTTCATCTACAATATCAGTTGTAGGACATTTATAGACCATATCATCATAATTCTGACCATTACTACTTTTGCACATATGATTCCCGTCAGCATCATTATATTCAGAACCATTTTCATAACAACAAATACTAACCATTTTTGAAGCTAAAAGTTCTACTTTTTCAGCACTTTTTTTAAAATTTATATAATTTGATGGTTCTAAATACTCAGATTCACCATCAGTTCCCGAATCAGTTGTAAATGGATTATAGTAAGTTAACGTTGCTGTAATTAAATTAGTATTTAATTCAACATAATATGGTTCCTTTTTATATTTTTCATAAGTTTCATCTATATTATTATAAAAATTATTTTTGGCTTCCTCACTACATTCATCACCTGTACAATTAGAATTATTTGTTAATAAATTGCCTAAACTTTGACCTAAATCTGATAAAGCATCACCAACTGCATCAATTATTTCATTAATATAAAATAAAGGTGTCATAACAAGACATATAATTGATACTATAACTATTGCAGTAAAACAACCACTTACACTAACAATACTTGTACTAAAAAAAGTAATTATTTTTCTACCTAATTCAACACTAAATTCACCACTACCACTTACTTCTTCTTCACTTTCTTGTTCATCAACATTTTTAGAACCAAATATTTTTTTGAAAGGATTTTTAAATTTATTTGTAGTGTTATTTAATGCTTTTTTGCCTAATTTTGTTTTAGAAGCTTCCTCTACTAATTTTCCTGCTGCAGGTCCTGCCGCTGTTTTAACGCCTTCTTTTATTAAATTTTGTTTTGCTTGAACAAACTCATTTTTGTTATTTAATTGTTGTGAATTATTTTTTGAATATTGATTATTACGATTTTTTCTATTATCAATTGGTTTTCCGTTAACTTTATTTCTATTTATGCCATTAGAAAATCTATTTGTTAATGGTCGTGCTGGTTGATTATTTGGTGATGATGAAAAATTTCCTCTTTTAGAGAAATTTTTATTATTATTATTGTTGTTACTATTGTTGTTGCTATTAGCACTACTGTTGCCACTACTACCATTCATAAACATCACCACCAATTAAACTATAATCCGCCACCGCTTCCAAAAGAATCTAATTCTTGTTCAGTAGCAATAATATTAATACGCATCCTTCTGCTACCACAGACAAATAATGCTTCACCTTGATTGTATCGTTTAATACTTTCTTTTTCATTATCATTTAAATCTATAAGCTTAGATAAATCTTCTACTGCTTGTTTCTTTAAGCCCATAACTAAATAATAAGAAGCATTATCAAATATAGCTTTTCCTTGAGTTATTACTGAAGGATCACTAAAATCTGAAGGCTGTTGAGTTATTATAATTGTACCAGTATTATATTTTCTAGCTCTTCTTTGAATCTGACCTAAGAAATCAGCACCTAAAACATTATTACCAGAAATTAAAACATGAGCTTCATCAACTGTTAAAACTGTATTTATATTAGGATTTAGAGTTAAACTCCATGCATATTTTAAAACATTGAAAAATAAAGCATTTCTGATATTTTTATCACTATTCATTAATTCTCTAATATTAAAAACAATAAAATTACTTTGAGGTTGAATCGTTGTATGTCCATCAAAATAATACTTTAATTCTTTAACTAAAGGTCTAATCTTCAATTCTAATTTTTCTAATATATCTTTTTCATGTGTTTTTTCTGGAATAGACAATAATTTTCCCCTAATAGTTGCATAAACATCCTTAAATGTTGGATAATCTTCTGATTTTAATTTAGAAAAATCAGTTGTGAAATCTATTCCAAATCTACGATAAGTATCCTGTACTATTTCACTAAAAACATTTATTACATCTTCTTCTGTACTAGGATCATAATATTTAATAAAAGCTTTTAATGATTGTAAAGTTCTTGTTAAAACAGTGTAACCTAATCCTTGCTTTATTTCTTCTTCATCAGCATCCATTATTATTTCAAGTGGATTAACCATACCGAATTCTCCACCTTTACCCAAATCAATAAAATCTCCACCATATAATTTGGCCATGTCTTCAAATTCACCTTCAGGATCGATGATTACTAATTGAATATCATTTCTTATATGTGTTCTAATTAATAATTTAGCAGCAGTTGATTTACCTGAACCAGAAGTACCTAATATAATAACATTAGCATTGTTTCTATTGTGTTCTTTTTTTATTTGATATAAAAATTGATTAAATAATATAACCCCTCCAGAAAAATCAACACCTAATAAACATGATAATCCAGGATCTTTTATACTATCGAAAATAAATGGAAACATAGCAGCAATAGTAGGAGCTGGAATTGGTGTACCAATTCTATTTTCAATTGGTTGATTAGGAAATATTGGTAAAATTGACTTTAACACTTTTTCTTGTTCAAAACGCAAAGGAAAAGCTTTCATTTCCATTGCTTCTAAATAACTTTTTACTTGCAATTTTTTTGCTATTAACTCTTCTTCTGAATTTGCTGTAACCATTACATGCATTTGAAAATCATATATTTTAGATTGAGTACTAACTAATTGTGAAATAAAATATTCTAATGATTCATAATCTTGTCTAATTCTTTCTTGAATTGTTTTATCATTTTCTTCCTGATATCTAGTTTTTAAATCAGCAATTTCTTTATTTAACATTCTTTGAATAACACTAAATGGTAATGGTATATGTTTAATAACAACTTTAACACCAGACATACTTGTTAAATTAGCTAAATATCCAGGAGATATAAATTTTGGATATGAAACAACAGTTAAAATTGTTGCATATTTATCACTTATTATAAAATCACTAGATCTAAATTCTAAGCCCTTAGGAGCTATTTGACTTTTAATATCCATTATCCTAACACCGTCCCGAAAGTAGTAGTAGTACCACCATTTAAAAAATTATCTAAAATCATTCTCAAATCATCATTAGTTGTCTGATAAGCAACCAATCCCGCACCAGCAAAAGTATTTATTAAATTTCTAATTTTCTTTTGGATCATATCATCCTTTTTTTCACGAAATAATAGGAAGTATTCAGTATCAACTATATTGTTATTCATAAACATATTACCTTTATTTATATCTTCCATTATTAATTTTCTTTTTGCAGGATTGCTAATATTGTTATACAAAAGTTCTAATTGTGATAAATAAACATTTATATCAACTGGTCTATCAGCAGCAATTATCCAAAATTCATAATCTATCATATTATAAACTGTTCTTAAATTAGAAATAATACTATCTTGTGTTAACTGATCAAGAATAAAAATATTTCTAGGCATTATCTTAACACCTGTTACCTTTAATCCATTATCCAAAATGATAGATCCATTTTTTATTTCTTTAACTGGAATCATATCATTTGTATATCTACTTCCTTTTGTCTTCGCCATGAGGAACACACCAACCTTTCCATTTAAATCTTCTTTGATTTGTATAAAATTCAATAACCGAACCGATTAAAGTACGCATATTATAATAATTTGGAACTGGTAAAACTAAAAATCCAGTTATTAGTGCAGGGCATAAAGCTATAACAGCAAAAACAAACTCTTCTAATGGTAATACCATTAATAATAATAAAGTTGTACCTATACCTACACCAAATAAAATTAAATCAAATTTTGTAAATAATCCCAATATAAGCATCGATTTTTTTGCATTTGCTGGTATTAAAAAATTATTCATCTAATATCACACCCTTTTTAATTATTATTTCTTCTTTGCTGTTTTTTCTGGCTAGTATTTGGATTTGGTTGACCAGGAACAGGGTCACCTCGACCATTTGGTCCATGTGTTGGTGGTGCTGAAGGAGTTGATTGACCACTATTTGAATCATTTCCCATAATTTCTTTTGCTGCTTTAACAGCATCAGTAACATCTTTTTTAGGAGAATCATCAATGTGATATAATCTCTTAATATCTTTAATTTGATCATCAAGTGAACTGATATGTTTAGCATACTTACCATATGTTTCTCTATTTTCTTTAATTTGAGCATTTAATGCATCTTTTCGTGCTGGATTAGTCGTTTTTGTTAATTGATCATAAAGACTTTGTAATTCTGCATCTAATTTAGCTTGTTCGCCTTGTAATGCATATTTATATTGTTTTAAACCTGGTTTTTCTGGTGTACCAATTTCATCTTTTCCAACTTGTTGACCGCGATTTTTCCAAAAACTATATTGACTATAATCTTTACCTGTTATTTCTTTGTACCCAGACTGCATTCCTGAATAGAAAGCCCTTGGACTTTTACCACCTTTATCGTCACCCATTAATGAAACTTTACCTTTTATGTCACGACCTGCACCCATTAATCCTAACCACATACCTCTACCGGCATGTCCTGCTTCAACACCTGCTTTATATCCAGTGTAAGCTCCTCCTGCTAAAGCTGCTGCAGTTGTAACAGCTGCTCCTGCTAAAGGAACTTGTCTTAACTTACTCATTGGATTAAGAGTAAATTTACCATCCATCTTAACACCAGTTATTTCTTCAATTAATTTTGGTAATTGTTTAGCAAACAATAAAGCTCCTAATATTATAAATACTTTTACAAAAGCACTAACTGAAACACGACTTTCGGTAACAGCATCATATGTTTCAAGACTAATAACTTGAGTTATAACAAATATTGCAAAATAAATTGCTAATAATCTAATGAATAAATCCAAATATGTATTAATACAAGTTTTAAGCCATTTATCAAATACTTCTTTACCCTTTTTAGGATCAATTCTTGATATAATAGGAATTGGTGCTAACATTCTTAAAAAGCCTAATTTAATACTCCTAACTGCTATATCAAAGCAGAAAACAATTAATAATAATACAATTGCACCTCCTGCTAAAGTTGATATTATAGGTATATAATTCATAACATAATTGTCATTCTGATCTTTTAAGTATAAAAATGAAGAATCCATATATACACTAATACTGTTAGTATTGTAAGAAAATTTCAAATTTTGTTTAAGATTTTCTGCTGCATCTGTATCATTTATTTTTAAACTATTAACACATCCAGTTATAAAATCTTCATAAGTACCTTCACCAGTATAATTACATGAATCACTTAAAGTTGTATCAAGATGATAAAATGCATTAAATGTTTCGTAAGCCATAGTATTTCCTGGATCTGATACTACATTAGTATTAACATTACTAACAGTAAATAATTTACCAATAACATTATTTTCTAAAATAATCGTTTGAATCTCCATTGCTTGTTTAAAAATCCAAGGTGTAAGAACAAGTAAAACTAAAGTAATTAAAACATTACCTATTAATTTACCAAAACCTTTACTTTTATCTAAAAAAGCATCAGGATCAACTATATATGTTAATATGGAAAAAGACACTTTAAACAACATAAAAATTCCCAAAAGTGAATATACTCTTGAAGAAAATAAACTCAATATATCGGTACTAAAAATTGTTGTTTGAGCAATATCAGTAAAAAGATTATACACTGTTGGAATAAAACCATATATTATTTTATCAAGCCAAAAAGATAATCCTCTTGCAACCCAAATTAAAAAATCATCCATACAATCTCCCACTCTCCAAATAAGTCAATATTCTATTCAATTATATCATAAAAAAAAAAGATAATAAATAGTTTTAATTATCTTTTTTGAATTGTTGTAATATTATTCCCATACCAATCATCATACTTACAACATTTACAAGAACCCCAAAAACAGGAAGTGCAGTTGCTACACTTATAATGCTTATTCCAATTAAACCAATCAAATACATATTCATATCTTTTTTAATAAATTTTTTCCATACTAAATAACCAATTAAATAAGAAGTAAAAATACTTGATAACCAAATTGCAATAATATACAAAATTAATAACAAAATAGCTAAAGAAAAACCGAATACTAATGTTAATAGCATTAAAAATATGACAGGAATTAAAATGATTGATAAAGTACCAAAGCCAAACAAAGAAAACCAATTTAAAATTGTGATATTTTCGTTTTTCTTTTCAATTCGTTTAAATAATTGTGGTACTAACAAAGCAAATGCTAAGAAAATAATTAATGTGCTACCATAATTAGTTATAAATTGCCATAACTTGTCTTGAAAAGTAACTTCTGTTGTTATTTTTTCAGTTACATTAGTTTCATTAACATCTCCAGATATACTAATAATAGCATCCTCATTATAAGATAAAACTCCTGCTATTTTCCCTTCAACTTTTATTTCATTTGCTTTAATTTCTACATTTCCTAAAACCTCACCATTTATAGTAACATTTGAAGCAAAAATAGTTAAATTTCTATTAATTTTTCCACTAATAGTTATATCACTACCAAAAACAACTAAATCACGATTTACTATAACATTAGGTTCAAAATTGATAACATTACCAAAAATAAAACCGTCATTATTTATAGTTCCTTTTATATTAATGTTATTACCAAAAAATAAGCCATAATCACTATTTCCTTCAAAAGATATATTATTTCCAAATAACATATCAATACCAGAGACTTTATTATTTGATGTTACATTATTACCAAATATAACAGAACTACCTGTAACTTCTTTTTCTTGATTAACATCTTCACCCATTTCAAAATTAATATTTGAAGCATATATAAAAGTCGGTATAAAAAATAAACATATAATTCCAAATAACATTTTTTTCATTCTATCACCACTAACATAATACCATTTTATGATAAAAAAGTCAAAAATAATAGTAAATTTATTAAAAAAATTGGTATAATATAATTGGTGATGATATGGAATTATTATTGTTATGTTTAAAAATTTTTTTCGTTAGAATTTTAGATGTATCATTAGGAACTTTAAGAACTGTTATCACAGTTAAAGGAAAATCTTTTTATGCTAGTTTAGTTGGATTTTTTGAAATTTTTGTATGGTTTATAATTGTAAAAGAAGCCCTAAATACTGATGAAACAAGTATCTGGATTGCAATTTCTTATTCATTAGGTTTTGCAACCGGTACTTATATTGGTAGTATTTTATCTCAAAAACTTATTACAGGTAATTTAAGTGTTCAAATTATTACTGATAAAGCATATCCAGATATGGTAAATACATTAAGAAACGAGGGATATGGTGTAACAGTTATGGATGTTGAAGGGAAAAATAAAGAACGAGAAAAATATATGTTATTTATTGAAATTAATAATAAAAGTTTAAATCATTTACAACATTTAGTTAAAAAAATAGATAATGATGCTTTTATAGTCGTTAATGAAACAAAATATGTTCAAAATGGATTTATTGATGTCATAAAAAAATAACCCTGAATTTTCAGAGTTTTTTTGTTATTGTAATTCCATCACTATTTTTTATCATTTCTTCTAATTTATTTTGCATAAAATCAAATGCTTCATCAACATATGGATTTTTTCTTAATTCTTTCATTTGCAATAAAATTTTTTCATCATAAATCATTTTAGCAACACTTGATAATCTAATTTGATTAATAAAACTTAATCGTACTAATTCACCAACATTAGCATTCCATAATCCTTGCTGTTTTAATTCAGCCATATTTAGATATTGACCATTATAAAACATTTTCATTACTGTTGAATCAATTGGTTTATTAACCTTCATCGGTGTCCAACGACCTTCCAATATTTGATGATATATATCTAATCTATCAACATCTTGAACTATTTGTGTAATAGTATTTATAATTTTTATTTTTTCTTCTTCACTAGCTTTATTAAAAAAATCTATTGCATCAGCACTTTTTAATAAATTACCACTTAATACTAATAAATCTTCTATATCACAATGATAATTAACATGTTTTTCCACAGCTTCTAATATTGGTCGATCATAAACTCTAGTACTAGGTATTTCTTTTTCAATTAATCCATTTTGTAATATTTGTTTACCTAAACTACCATGATTTAAACCTATTTGTGCTACCAAATCACTATCCACATAGTTTCCAGTTATTAACATTTGTTCAAATCTACCAATATCATGATTTAAAAATGCTAATTTAGATAATTCTACGAAAGTATCACTAAATTCTAATTGTTTCACAACAGCTGTTCCATCTTTTACAACTTCCATAGTGTGAAGATATTTTTTATCTATACCTTCAATCTTTTTAATATCTTCAGCCCTACTTCTTTGTAAAACGTAATGATTATTAAACATTTCTAAAGCTTTATTATAAATTTTTAACATAAAATTCCCCCTTTAAATTGCTATTATATTATCAAAAAATAGTCATTTTGTCAAAATGACTATTCTTCATGAATTTTATCAATTATATCTTCTATCTTTTTACCATATTCAATAGATTCATCATATACGAATTCTAATTCTGGTGTATGTCTTATATCAATTCTATCAGCTAATTCTTTTCTTATAAAACCAGAAGCATCATTTAAAGCTTTCATAGTTGTTTCCTTTTTATTATCATCCAAAACTGTGACATATATTTTTGCATAACTTAAATCACTACTTAATTTACAATCAGTAACAGTTACAAATTTTATATCAGTATCTTTTACTTCGTAAGCTAAAATATAACTTATTTCTTTTACAATATTACTAGCAATTCTCTCTATTTTTATACTCATCTTTTTATTTCCACCATTTCATATGCTTCAATAACATCTTTTTCTCTTATATCATTATAATTTTCAATTGTTATTCCACATTCTAAACCTTTTTTAACTTCTTTAACTGAATCTTTTTCTCTTTGAATTGAATTGATATTACCATCATATATAACAACACCATCTCTAATTATTCTTGCTTTTGAATCTCTTTTAATTACACCATCAGTAACATATGATCCAGCAATTGTACCAACTTTTGAAAATTTAAACAATTTTCTAACTTCAGCTGTTCCTGTTACTTTTTCTTCATAAATAGGTTCTAACATACCTTTCATAGCAGCTTCCATTTCTTCTACTGCTTTATAAATAATATTGTATAATCTTATTTCTACACCTTGTTCTTTAGCATAATCTTTTAATTTACTATCAGGTCTTACATTAAATCCTATTATTATAGCATTAGATGCTTTAGCTAAAACAATATCACTTTCTTTAATAGCTCCAACGCTACTTCTTATAACGTTTACTTTAACACCTTCAACATCTAATTTTTCTAATGAATTTTTAACTGCTTCACTACTTCCATTAACGTCAGCTTTAATAATTACATTTATTTCTTTTTTTCCTTCTTGTATTTTATTAAACAAATCTTCTAAAGTAACTGATTTACTTGGTGTCATATCTTTTTGTTTTGCCATTTCTTGTCTTTTTAAACCGATATTTCTTGCCTCTTTTTCTGATTCAAAAGCCATAAATTTATCACCAGCTTTAGGTACTTCATTAATACCTGTTATTTCAACTGGTTGTGATAACTTAGTTGATGTTAAATTTAAACCTTTATCATCTTTTAATGTTCTTATTTTACCATATGCATGACCAACTACAATTGGATCACCTAATCTTAAAGTACCATTTTGAACTAATACTGTTACTATTGGACCTAAATGTTTATCTAGTCTTGATTCAACAACAGTTCCAACAGCATATCGATTAGGATTTGCTTTATATTCATTCATTTCGGCTACTAATAAAATACTATCTAATAATTCATCAATACCCTGTCCTGATTTAGCAGATATTAAATTAACAATTGTATCACCACCCCATGATTCAGGTGTTAAACCATGTTCAGTTAATTGTGTCATTACTCTTTCAACATTTGCTTCTGGTTTATCAATTTTATTAATTGCTACAATAATCGGAACATTAGCTGCTTTGGCATGATCAATTACTTCTTCAGTTTGTGGCATTATACCATCATCTGCTGCAATAATAATTATAACAATATCAGTAATACTAGCTCCTCTTGCACGCATTTCTGTAAATGCTGCATGTCCAGGAGTATCAATAAATGTAATATAATCATCTTTTACTTTAACTTGATATGCACTAATAGCTTGAGTTATTCCACCTGCTTCACCACTTGCTACATCAGTTTTTCTAATAGCATCTAATAAAGTTGTTTTACCATGATCAACATGTCCCATAACTGTTACAACTGGTGGTCTTTTAACCAAATCTTCTTCTTTATCAATTATTTCATATTCTTCAAAATTAGTAACATCTAAAGATTCTTCTCTTTTTAACTCTTTATTATATTCTAGAACTAAAATTTCAGCATTTTCAAAACTAATTGCATTATTAATAGTTGCCATTATACCCAAAGAAAATAATTTTTTAACTAATTCACTACTATTTACTCCTAAAGAGTTAGCAAGTTCACCTATTGTCATATTTTCCTTATATAATACAACATTATCATTAGTTGTGTTAGTCATTAGTTTTGTCTTATTTTTATACATTTCTTTTTTCTTTTGTTGAAAATCTTTTTTAGATGGTTTAATATCTTGTTTTTTCTTTAATTTTTGTTTAGACACTGAATCATCTATTTTTATATTTTTATTTTCAATTATTTCTTCTACTATTTCATCCATATCATCATAATTAGCATTATCTAATATAACAATATCATCTTCACTTAGTAAATCATCTTCACTATTTACCGGAATATCAAATTCTTCACATTTTTTTAGTATTTCGGCAACACTTTTGTTTACATCATTAGCGTATTCTAATACACTCATCATAATAAACACCTCCTATATTAATTTTTTTAATTCTTCATAAATTTCATTCTTAACCTCTATTTCCAAAATCTTATCTAAAATTTTATTTTTTTGAGCTTTCTCAAAAACTGTTAAATCTTTTTTTAAATAAGCGCCTCTACCGTTTGCTTTTCCAGTTACATCTACTATAACATCTTGATTTGGAGTTCTTACAACTCTTATTAATTCTTGTTTAGGTAATTTTTCTCTTGTTACAACACATGAACGCATTGGTATTTTTTTTACTTTCACTTTACTCACCTACTATATTTATGCCCATTTCTTTAGCCTGATCAATTGTTTTAATATCTAATTTATATTTAGTTAAACGTGATGCTAATTTTACATTTAATCCTTTTTTACCGATTGCTAAAGATAAATTAGCGTCATCAACTACAACTAAAGCTTCTTGTTTTTTTTCATCTGTAATAAAAATATGTAAATTTTTAGCTGGTGATAAAGCATTTTCAATAAATTTAGCTTTATCAGTTGTATATGCTACAATATCAATTTTTTCTGGACCTAATTCTTTCAATATATTAGCAATTCTCATCCCTTTTTCACCTATACATGAACCAATTGGATCAACATTAGGATTTTCTGAATAAACTGCTATTTTAGATCTAACCCCAGCCTCTCTTGCAACACTATAAACTAATATAATTCCTTCATTTATTTCTGGTATTTCAAGTTCAAATAATCTTTTAATAAATCCATAATGATTTCTAGATAAAAGGATAAGTGGTACTTTACCTGTACTTTCTACTTTAGTTACATATACTTTAATACTTGAACCCATTTTTATTTTTTCTCCAGGAATTGTTTCTGATTTTGGTAATATACCTTGAGTTCTACCCAAATCAATATAATAATTTCTAACATCTTCCATAGCTACCAAACCAGTTACTAGTTCATCTTGTTTATCGGCAAATTGTTCCATAATGATATTTTTTTCAGCTTCCTTTATTTTTTGAATAACTACTTGTTTTGCAGTAGCAGCAGCAACTCGTCCAAAATCTTTAGGAGTCACTTCCTCTTCTATAGTTTCTCCAACTTCAATATCAGGAACAATTTTTCTAGCTTCTTCTAAAGTTATATGAATTCTTTTATCAAATATGTAAGGTTTTTCTACTTCAATAGTAGCACCTTCTTCTTCAGATTCTGTATCTTCAACTTCAATCATAATTGGTTCTTTAGCTTCGTGTTCTTCATCTAAAACTACTGTTTTGAAAGAATAAACATGAATATCACCAATTTCTTTATCAATGGCAACTCTAACATTTGTCAAAGATTTGTAATTTTTTTTATAAGCAGATGTTAAAGCAAGTTCTAAAGCATCATAAATATAATCTTCAGGAATGCCTTTTTCTTTAACTAATAAATCTAATGCTTTTTTAAATTCTTTAATGTTCAAATTAATCACATCCTTTCTCTTTTGAACAGATATCCACAATATAACTTTCATCAATAAAATCAATTTTATCTAAAATTGGATTTACTAAATCATTTACCTTAACACAATCATTAATAGTAATAAAACCTTCTTTATCAATAATTATTCTTAAAAAATTAGTATTGTTTTCTTTTAAATATTTTACTTCATCTAGAATATAACCTAAATCTGTAATTGGTTTTTCAATTAATTCTCTAATTTTATTTTCCATAAGACCTCCAACTATATTAAAGAGTGGGATTATGTCCCACTCCTCATGCAATAATATTATATCATAAATTTTAGATTTTAAAACATTTTTCTAAAAAAGATTTATTATTTTTAGTTAAAATGATATAATGTATTATGGTGATAGAATGAAAAAAGAAAATTTAAAACAACCTATTTTAGGATTATTTGTTGTTATATCTTATTTTATATATAGTTATTTTCAAATTGTACCTTTAAGTTTATTAGGTATAGACTACTATAATTTAAGTATGTTTGATAAAATTGTTTATTTAATGGTTACTGAATTAATTTATTTACTTATTTTATTTTTTATTTATCGTAAAGAATATATTAAAAATTTTAAAAATTATATTAAAAATTTTAAAAATTATATGCCAAAATATATGGAATATTGGGCTTTAGCTTTCTCTTTAATGCTAATAAGCAATTTTATTATAATTACCTTATTTCCAAATTCTGTAGCAACTAATCAAGAAGCCATAAATAATATATTAGTAGAAGCACCATTTTATATGATAGTATCTGCCGTAATATTTGCACCTTTTCTAGAAGAAACTATTTTTAGATTTAGTTTTAGAAAAATATTTAAAAATGATATTGTATTTATAATAGCATCTGGGTTAGTTTTTGGTGGTTTGCATGTTATAGGATCATTTAATAATTTAATAGATTTAATTTATATAATTCCTTATTCAATACCTGGAGCTGTATTTGCTTACACTTTAGTTAAATCCAAAAATATATTTATCCCTATGAGTTTACATTTTTTTCATAATGGAATCATGATGTTCATAGAGACTGTATTATTATTTTTTATTTAAGGAGTTTTAATGAAAAAGTTTCTTATAGTTTTACTTATTATTGTTTTAATAATAAGTAGTGGTTTATTATATTCTAGATTTATTGCTACAAAAGGAATAATAGTTAAAGAATATAAAGTCATAAATAATAAAATAACTGATTCCTATCATGGATTAAAAGTAGTTCATTTATCTGATGTTCATTATGGATCTACTATATATGAAAAAGAATTAAATAAAATTGTGAATAAAGTAAATGAAATAAAACCAGATATTGTAGTATTAACAGGTGATTTAATTGATAATAGAGTTAATTTTGATAAAGATATAATAATTAAATATTTAAGTAAAATAGAAGCAAAATTAGGTAAATATGCTGTAAGTGGTAATCATGATATTCCAATTGATGATTATAATTATATTATTAAAGAAAGTGGATTTGTTAGTTTGGATAATAAATATGACTTAATATATTCTAAAAGTAATGAACCTATTATAATATCTGGAATTGGTTATGGGGAAGAAGATATTGGTATTAAAACAGAACAATTTGATAAATACATATCTGAATTAAAAGCTGATGATATTAAACCAATTTATTCAATATTGTTAGTTCATGAACCTGATACTGTGGATAATTTAGATTTAAATAAATATGACTTAGTTTTATCAGGACATTCTCATGGTGGACAAGTAAGATTACCTTTTATTGGTAAATTATATACACCAGAAGGAGCTAAAAACTATTATGATGAATACTATAAAATAAATAATACCGATTTATATATATCTAGTGGATTAGGTACTTCAATGTATAAATTTAGATTATTTAATAAACCATCAATTAATTTTTATCGAATAACAAATAAATAGCCCTTAATCTTGGCTATTTATTTTATTATATAATATTATACATATAAACATTATTGCAAATAATCCATAAAATTGCGATACATAATCTGTATCATGATATATCATTGAATAATTTGTTATTTCTGGAAATTTAGAATTGAAATAAGCATTTAAATAAATAATTATATTTAATAAAAATATAATACTAGATAATATATCTATCTTATTATTACTTTCATCTTTAATAAAATTATTACATGTAATAAAAAGATTTAAAAATAAAGATATAAAATATAAAAATATAAACAAAATATTAAATGAAAATGATACTTTACTGTAACTATAATTAATTGATTCTTCAGCATTTCCTAAATAAACACCATATGATGAAACAATATCAATTGTATTAGATAATATATATACCATTAAAAACAATACAATTGTACTCACTATAATCGTATATATTTTGTTTTTTCGTTTATCTTTATATAATAAATAAAATGGTATAGACATTAATAATAAAATCAAAAGTGTAAATATGGAATTACCGTCATTACATTTTATTATGAAAAAACAAGATAAAATAGTTAATATAATACTTAAAATAAATTTAAATATTTTCACTTATATCACCTACTTCTATAATATCATTTAATACTAAATAATATAAATCATATCTATTATCTAAAGAAAAGTAAATATTATTAGCTAGTTCTTTAGAAACATTATAATAATAAAGAGAAAAATCTGTATTAAGAGATGTTATAACATTTTTAATTCCCCAATGATTATCAATCATCCAACTACAATTAATAATATTATTTGCTTTATTTATATCATATTTTATTAATAAATAATAAACATCAATGGCATTATCCACACTATAATCTATAAATCTATCATCATAGTTATTATAGCTATTATAGGTTTTACTTAATTTTTCTAAATCATCATAAGTATAATATTTTTTCTTAAAATACTCAAATTCATTTAAATTTAAAACTTTTTTGATATTATCAATATAATTTATTATACGTTTATAATCATCATCACTATATTTTCCTTGATTATTTAAAATTAAATCAACATTATTTTTTATTTTTTCATATCGTTTTAAATTAGATTCTTCTTCAGCTTTTATCTTTACTTCATAGTCAACAGTATATTTATATTTTTTATGATATCTAAATTCTACTTTTAAAATATTTAACACAACAAATATAATTAAAAATATCATAATACTAATTAAAGCTATATTTAAATATTTAATTATTCTTTGTTTTATGTTTTTTTCAGTATATTCAATTGTTTTATTGATACTTTCATCAGATACCTCTTCTCCACATATTAGCTTTGAAATAGAAATTCCTAATATACTAGATAAATCTTTTAATAATGATATATCTGGACAACATAGTCCTCTTTCCCATTTAGAAACAGCTCTATCTGTTACATTTAATTTATCGGCCAAATCTTTCTGTGTCATTCCTTTTTCTTTTCTTATTTTAGAAATTAATCTCCCAATATTTTCATTTTCCATATAAATCACCTACCATCTAAATTATAATTAAGAATTTATATAAAATCAACAAACCATTGGTTGAATAAAAAAAATCATTAATTTTTTAATGATTTTTATACTATTTTTTTTACTTTATATTCTGCAAATTCACTTATTGGTGATCTATAATCAGTTCCAATTTCATTTTCTAATAATTCTAAAAAATTTCTAGAATTAACAACTTGTTTTAACCATACATTCAATTTTTTTAATTGTTCTTTATCTAAGTCTTTTGACATTACAACAGCTAAAAATTTTGCAACAACATAATTTAATCTACTTTTATTTAAATCTTCTACTCTTACTAAACCCATTTGATATTTATCCATATCACATAAATGCATAAAATCAGTTGTAAAAATATAACTTCCTCTATTTATATCTGTTGCTAGAACATTTTTCTTAGTTAATTCATTAAAATCTTCAATTAATTCATGTGTTGAATTAATTAAATCACCACAACTAAAATCAGATACTTCACGATAAATTGGCATACCTTTTTTCTTAGGATTAGTTACATCTTCTAAATAATCCATAACATAACCTGTATATGATCCATCATCATCTAATAATATATCAATAGGTTTAACTATTCTTTTCAAATTTAATTCATCTAAAAAATAAGTAGCTTTAGCAAAGGTCATTAAATCTTTTTCTTTTCTTAAACTTATATCATATTTTAATAATTTCAATGCTTTATTATTAAATCTAAATACCCTTCCATCATGACCTGCACCTAATCTCGGTAACTCATATATATTAGGAATTACGCTTAAATCACTTCTAAAAATAACTTGTTTTGATTGATTAAATTTAGCCATTATATTCCCCCTTTTTAGAAATTGGTGATATTCTACCACATAATTAGAAAAAAAGCAAATTGAATAATTTGTTAATCAATAATCCTAATAAAAATGGAATTGTCATTTGGCCTATAATCATAGCTAAACTGTAATAATTATTAAAGACATTTTCAAATATTGTAAATAATTGAAAACCTTCATTTATAAACATTAAATTACCATTAAAATTAATGTTAATTATATATGCTAGTACACAAATTATAAAAACTAAAATTGCATAATATTTTAAATCACTTAGTTTAATATTTATATAATTATATTTAATAATTATTATTCCTAAATAAATCATAACAGCATGATAAAATAAACTTTGAAAACTAATAAAATGAATTAATGGATATATACCTAAAGATGTCCCTGGAGATATTAAAAAACAAATACCAGCAAATAAACCTCCTGTTGCCAAAAAAATATCACCTATTTTTTTTAATATTCCTTTAGAAAATCCACTTAAAATACCAGCATACAATAATATGCTACAATAATATAATGGCACATAAGTATTAACATTATTAATATTGCCAATAAATAAATTAAAAATTATTTTTATTATTTCTAGTATCCAAACTATAATAGTAAATATTTTAATAATTTTAGTAATGTTTTCTTTTTTCTTTATTTTAGTATTTTTAACACCAATAATAATCAAAAATATTAATACTATTATTGATATTGAATGTTTTAAATTATATAATCCACATGCTGGATATATATCTGGTTTTGCAAAAAACATAATTCACTTCCTAAACTATAAATAAATATATATTTTCAAGATATTTTTCTCTAAATAAATTATTACTAATATATTTTCCACCCATATACTTGTAAAATTCATTCGAAGGATTACCTTCTAAACATCCGACAACAAATTTATTTATATTATTTTTTTTCATATCGTTTACAGCAAAATTAAATAATAATTTACCATATCCTTTTTTATGATATTCTTTAAGAACACACAATGAATAAATTTCACCAGCATTTTCATATTTATCACTAACAAAATTATAATAAATCCAACCGATAATTTTATTATTTAATTTCAGTACATAATAATTATCATCATTATTTATCTTATTTATAATATTTTTAACAGAATTATCCTCATTTAAATATAAATTTTTTAGAAATTCATTATCAACTATTCCTTTATAGGTTGTATTCTAAACAACAGCTATACTATGTGCAAGTTCTTTAGCATCTTTTTTTCTTATTTTTTCTATTATCATAAAAAACTCTTTTAAAATTTATTATATTTTTTCAAAAATTCTTCTAATTCAATTTCACTAGTAAAAATTTCTTCAAAAATATTATACAAAGTATCTGTTGCATCATAATCTCCTATCGCATAACATTTTTTACCTAAACCATATGCTATTCCAGATTCTATATGTGCGGCTTTCCCTGCTGGTAAAACTAATAATAAATTATTTGAATTTCTTTCTCCTTCTAAATCTTTATGAAATAAATTTAAAACAATGTCACTTTTTAAATCTAATGATTCAAACTCTTTTTGTTTTTCATCTGGTGTTTGATTTTTACTACCATATCCCCAATCATCTTCCGTTTTTAAAAAACAATAATAAGATATTTTATATTTATCAAATAAATCACATATTTTTAATATATTATCCTTATTTCGCGCTCTGCCTGCTATAAAAAATTCATATTTATTATTCATATAATTAACTCCTTTAAAATTTATAATAGACTATATATAACTAACTATTATTTTTACCTTTTTTTAAAGTCCTACGAAACTCTAAAATTTTTTGTTTTTCTATTTCCATTTCAATTTTTTGTGTAACAATACCTTTTTTTGCATTTTCATAAATCTCAATTAATTTATCAACTCTATCACCATCATAAATACCAAGTTCTTCCATTTTAGCAATATTTATTTCACTATACTCTGCACCATTAAAATAATCTCTAATTTCTTTTGGTAAATGTACACTTTTAGTATAATAAAATTCTTTATCAAAAAGTGAATATCCAAAATTCCACAATTCAATTGTCCCATTTTTTATACTTCGTTTATAAAATGTACCAAGTGAATATCCCAAACACCAACCCATTAATTTATCTTCATCATATGTAATTTCTAATTTTTTATTGTTCATATAAACCCTCCAATTTTTTATATACTTTTATTATAAATTTCCAAATAATAGTTATTATATCATAACTTTTTAACGTAGTTTTAACAGGCAAACACATTCAACGTGATAAGTATTACCAAACATATCAAATGGTGTAATTTCTAAAACATCATAATGTTCTTTTAAAATATTTAAATCTCTTGCTAAAGTAACGGGATTACAAGAAACATAAATAATTTTATTAGGATGTATCTTTATTATATTACTAATACTATTATTATCCAAACCGGATCTAGGCGGATCAACAATAACTATATCCGCTTTAAAATTATTTTGCGATAAAATAGTTCCTACATCACCACTAATAAAATCAATATTATAAATATTATTTATTTTTTTATTGAATATAGCATCTTTAATTGCTTCTTTATTTAATTCTATACCTAATACTTTATTAGCTTTTTTAGAAATGTATATACCAATAGTTCCAGTACCACAATATAAATCCAAAACATTCCCGCCATCGATATACTCTAAGACTTTGTTATAAATATTAATCATTCCAATATTATTAACTTGAAAAAATGAAGTCGGTGAAATAATAAAATTTATATCATTAATATTTTCTTTAATATAACCATTACCTTTTATAATTTTATCATTTATAATTATCGTATCAACATCAAGTTCAATTTTATTAGATATATTACCATAAAAAACAACCATACTTTCTAAATTAGTAACTCTAATAACTATTTTATTTACTTTACTAACATCTATTTTTTTTAAACCTTTAATTATTTTATTTATTTTATCATCAACTAATAAACATTTATCAATAGCAATAATATCATTAGTTTTTTTCTTAAAATATCCTATTTCCTTGTTAACTTGTAAAGTTATCTTATTACGATAATTAAATTGCTTACTTCCTACAATACTATTCACACAATCTAATCCACTAAATTTTTTTATTATTTCTTTAACTTTATTTTCCTTGTATTTAAGTTGTTCTTCGTAAGATAAATGCAATAAGTCACATCCGCCACATTTGTCATAATATGGACATTTACTTACCACTCGTAAGGGACTAGTTTTAATATACTTTCTAACAATTCCTTCCATATAGTTTTTTTTCTCTTTAGTTACAACTATTTCAACTTCTTCATCAATCAAACTATTTTCGACAAAAATAGGCATATTATTTACTTTAGCTATACCTCTACCAAAGTGATCTAAATTTTCAATTTTAACTACTAACTTTTTCATAACAATATTATACCATAAAAAATAGAATGATTTTCATTCTATTTTTTGTTAAATAATTTTTTAATAAAATTAATTATTGCTTTAAATATTGAAACAAAAATATTTTCTTTAACTATTACAGTATTCTGGTTATTATTTGGAATATCAACATTGTTATCTGGTAAAGACGGCATATCAACATTATCATTAGAATTATCTACAATTTCTTTTGTATAATTAACATTAATAATCTCATCTTTAATAATAGTACCAGTAACTATATCTTTATCAGGTATATATCCAACTATTTTAGGACTAATAAAACTATAACTTGTATTTAACAATAATTCTTTATTAATCGAAGGGGCAATAGTTGTACCATTATACAAATAATTGATAACTAATTTCTTATATTCAATATTTTCCGCTACTTTTGTATAACCATTTAAACCTTTAGTTTTCATAATATTAGGATAGTCTTTATAACTATAATTCATATCAACATTACCACTAATACCATTAACTTTACCTGAACTAGAATATTGCCATAACCCATATTTTTCACTAAAACTAACTGTTTTACTCCATTGAGCTATCCATTTATCGTAGCTAGTTAAATCATTTAAAATTAGTTTATCTTTAAACCACGAAGTAGAAGCATAAATCGAAACATAGTAATTGTTTTTTTCTAATAAATCGCAAAATGTTTTAACAATCGGCGTTAATTTTGACTTGCCTATTGTTGCTTGACTAACATTAGAATAATTACTATTATTAATATCATGATTATCTTCAGTGTCAAATGCAATTGGATATTCGAATTTCTTACCTTTTAATAAAGAAATTACAAAATTTGCTTCAGATTTAGCTTCTTCAATATTAGTAGCACATGAGTAATAATAAGCCCCTATTGGTAATCCAATTTCTTTACATAATTTATAATTATTTTCAAAATATCTGTCAACATATTTTAATTTACTTTTATTATAAGTAGTATATCCACACCTAATAATAACAAAATTTACACCAGATTTTTTTATTTTTTTAAAGTCAGATATACTTAATTTTCCTTGCCATTCTGATATATCTATTCCTTTTAATTCCATATTAACTCTCCTTTCATGATAAAATATGAAAAAGAATTAATACTGAAAAGTTTAAACAACTAAAAAAAGATACAAAAGTATCTTTAATACAAAAAAAAATTGGCAACTTGCTATTTTCGCTTACACTATCTTCGCCGTTAAAGAGCTTAACTTCTGTGTTCGAGATGGGAACAGGTGTATCCTCTTTGCTATCGTTACCAATTAAATATATAGAGAAATAATTCTCTGAAAACATGGTAATTGTTTTTATCACATTTAGAAATAAATAAATGATTAAATCCTCGTTCTATTAGTATTAGTCAGCTCAATGTGTTGCCACACTTCCACCTCTAACCTATCAACCTCATCGTCTTTGAGGGAACTTACTATATAAAATATGGGAAAACTCATCTTGAAGTTGGCTTCCCGCTTAGATGCTTTCAGCGGTTATCCATTCCATACATAGCTACTCTGCACTGCCACTGGCATGACAACAGATACACCAGAGGTATGTCCGT
>CALVIQ010000071.1 GCA_944331815.1 uncultured Bacilli bacterium | reverse complement strand
TTTTAGTGATTGTTAAAATCCAAGCCATTGGTTTATTTTGATTTTGATATTTAAAAGCATTGTGATAAATTGTAATAAATACTTCTTGTGTAACATCTAAAGCATCTTCGTTGTTTTTTAAAATACTAAGAGCAAAACTATAAACATTATTATTAATTAAGTTATATAGTTCATTAAATGCTTCAATATCATTCATTGCAATTCGTTCTAAGTAGTTACTAACTTCCATTTTTTTACTCCTCTCAATATAATAACAATTATGAATATTATTTTATTGCATATTTTTTTAAAATATATCATATTTTTTTTAATTAGTCAAAAATAATATTGACATTATATTTATAATTGCATATAATTATATAGCGTGCTATATAATTGGAGATGATTAAATGGATCGACATATTGGTTTTTATTTTAAAAAAATTTTTCAGATAATGGAAAAGAATATGAATAAAAAATTAGAAAAAATTGATTTAACTAATAGTCAAGCAAGTATATTAATTTATTTATATAAAAATAAAGAAATAGTAAATCAAAGAGATATTGAAAGAAAATTTGAGTTAACTAATCCAACAGTTAATGGTATATTAAATAGGTTAGAAAATAAAGATTTTATTAGACGTACTGTTAGTTTAAAAGACGCTAGGAATAAAGAAATTCATTTAACTGAAAAGAGTATATCTTTAATAAATGAAATGCGAAATGAAGCAAAACAATTAGAAAAAGAATTAATAGCAGGCATATCAAAAGAAGAATTAAACATTTTTAAAGAAGTTTTAAAAAAAGTATTTAATAATTTACAAGGAGGAATAAAATGAAACATGTATTAAAAACATTAAAAAAGTATAGTTTTCAAATAATACTAGTATTTGTATTACTTTTTATGCAAGCAATGTGTGATTTAAGTTTACCAGAATATACTTCTGATATAGTAAATATTGGTATTCAACAAAGTGGTATTGAATCTTCAGTTCCTGAAGTAATTAGAGAAAGTGAATATGAAAAATTATTGTTATTTGTAAATAATGAAGATAAAGAAATTATTAATAGTAACTATACTTTAATAACAAAAGATGATACGGAATATTTAGAAAAATATCCATTATTAAATGAAGAAAATTTATATGTTTTAACTGGTGATGATGAGTTAAATGATATAATGACTTTACCGATTATAATGGTATATAGTTTTTCTAATAATACAGTTGAAATACCAGAATTAACTATTCCAGATGGTATGACTATCTTTGATGTTTTAAAAAATATGGATGAAGAAACTCATAGTCAATTTTTAAATAAATTAAAAGAGAATTATTCTAATGAAAAAGTTAGTTTATTAGAACAAATGGCTACAGTTTATTTAAAAAATGAATATACCGAAATTGGTATTGATGTATCTAATTTACAAATTAGTTATATTGCTAAAACAGGAGTTAAAATGTTAGCTGTTGCTTTAGCAGCTATGGTATTAACTATTGTAACAGTATTTTTATCAAGCCGTATTGCAGCTTTCTTTAGTAGAGATTTAAGAAGTCAAGTAGTTAATAAAGTTATGACTTATTCAAATAAAGAATTTGAAAGTTTTTCAACAGCTTCTTTAATTACTAGAAGTACTAATGATATTCAACAAGTTCAAATGTTAGTTGTTATGTTACTTAGAATAGTATTCTTTGCCCCAATTATGGGAATAGGTGCTTTAACTAAAGTTAGTGGTAATGAAATGAGTTGGATAATTGGTTTAGCTGTATTAGTAATTATAAGTTTTGTAATTATATTATTTAGTATTGCTATGCCTAAATTTAATAAAGTTCAAAAGTTAATTGATAGAGTAAATTTAGTGGCTAGAGAAATATTATCAGGTATTCAAGTTATAAGAGCTTTTGGTACTGAAAAACATGAAGAAGAAAGATTTGATAAAGCCAATAAAGATTTAATGAAAGTAAATTTATTTGTAAATAGAACAATGACAATTATGATGCCAACTATGATGTTTATTATGAATGGTGTTAGTATTTTAATTGTTTGGGTAGGTGCTAGTAAAATAGATGCTGGTACAATTCAAGTTGGTACTTTATTAGCATTTATTACTTATACTATGCAAATAATTATGTCATTCTTAATGATTTCAATGGTTTCTATTATGGTTCCTAGAGCATTTGTTTCAATGGAAAGAATAGGGGAAGTATTAGATAAAGATACTTCAATTAAACAAAAAGACAAATGTTTAAAATTTAATAATAATTTAAAAGGTACAGTTGAATTTAAGGATGTTTATTTTAGATATCCAGATGCTGAAGAAGATGTTTTACAAAATATCAGTTTCAAAGCAACAAAAGGAACAACTACAGCATTTATTGGTTCAACTGGTTCAGGTAAATCAACTTTAATTAATTTAATTCCAAGATTTTTTGATGTTACAGGTGGCAAAATTTTAATTGATGGAATTGATATAAGAGATGCTAATATCAAAGAATTAAGAGATAAAATTGGTTATGTGCCACAAAAAGGAATATTGTTTACTGGTACTATTCTTTCAAATATTGGTTTTGGATTACATAAAAAAGATGATGAAGTAATTAAAAAAGCGGCTAAAATAAGTCAAGCTGAAGAATTTATTAATGATAAAAAAGATAAATATGAAAGTGCTATATCACAAGGTGGTACTAATGTATCTGGTGGTCAAAGACAAAGATTAGCAATTGCAAGAGCTATTGCAACAAATCCAGAAATATATATTTTTGATGATAGTTTTTCAGCTTTAGATTATAAAACAGATGCTAAATTAAGAAAAGAATTAAATAAAGTAACTAAAGATTCTACTATATTTATTGTTGCTCAAAGAATAAGTACTGTTATGAATGCTGATCAAATTATTGTTTTAGATAAAGGTCATATAGTAGGAATTGGTAAACATAAAGATTTATTAAAAAACTGTGATATTTATAAAGAAATAGCTTACTCACAATTATCAAAGGAGGAGTTAGAAAATGAATAGAGGTCCAGGTGCAATAGGCAGTGTTGAAAAAGCCAAAGATTTTAAAGGAACATTAAAAAAATTATTCAAAAGTATGAGTAAATATAAAGTACAATTAATAGTTATATTTATATTTGCTGTTGCTAGTACTATATTTTCAATAGTAGGACCTAAAATATTAGGTAATGCTACAACAGAATTATTTAATGGGATAATAAGTAAATTATCCGGTGGTGTTGGTATTGATTTTGATAAAATTGCGTCTATTTTAATATTTTTGATAATTTTATATATTATAAGTGCGTTATTTTCTTATATTCAAGGATTTATAATGACAGGTATAAGTCAAAAATATACATATAATTTAAGAAAAAAAGTATCTATCAAAATAAATAAATTACCTATTTCTTATTTTGATAAAAAAACTCATGGTGAAGTTTTATCTATTATAACTAATGATATTGATACAATGAGTCAAAGTTTAAATCAAAGTGCAACTCAATTAATAACATCTATTACAACTATTATTGGTATATTAGTAATGATGTTATCAATAAATGTTACAATGACTATTGTTGCTATATTAATTTTGCCAATAGCTTCATTTATAACAATGTTTATTGTTAAACATAGTCAAAATTATTTTGCTAAACAACAAGAATATTTAGGTCATGTTAATGGTAAAATTGAAGAAATGTATTCTGGTCAAAATGTTATTAAAGTATTTAATGCTGAAAATAAAGTTTTGAAAGAATTTGAAAAAGATAATACTTATTTAAGTAATGTTGGATGGAAGAGTCAATTTTTCTCTGGTATGATGCATCCAATTATGAATTTTATTGGTAATTTAGGATATGTTGTAATTGCAATATTAGGTGGATATTTTACTATTTTAGGTAAAATAACAGTTGGTAATAT
>CALVIQ010000070.1 GCA_944331815.1 uncultured Bacilli bacterium | reverse complement strand
TTTCTTCAGTAGAAGTTATTTTGCTACCAAAGTATTTATTTATTAAATTTAATATAAATTCTTCGTTGCCAAACTTAAATAATGCTTCATATCTCTTTTTATCATCATAATATATCTTAATAATATTCTTTATAATATCATCAACATTTATAGATTTAATTCCTAGAAGGATAGCCGTAATAATATAATCTATATTTTCGTTATTCTTATCTTCTATATCAAATACTTTAAAATCATTTTCCCTAATTTTATTATTGAAAAATCTATTATATTTTTTTATTACTGCTCTACATTCATCACTTAATCCAAGATTTTTTAATCTCATTGTAGTTGAATCTGGATTAAATATTAAGTCCGAATTAGCTGTTTCAATATCAAGAAGTTCGTTATTTACTCCTTTTTGTCTTTCAAAAGGAAGATATATAACTATGTTTTTATTTAATTCTTCTTTTTCTATATGATATCTAATCCATAAACTATTATTATCATACCTAATTATTTCAGTATTTTCTAATTCTAGTTCATTCAATAATTCTTCATAATCTTTTTTCGGATCATACCAAAAGATTATTTTTCTATTTCTACTCTTTTCAGATGTAGCTGAAAACCTTGAATTAAGCATAGAAATCAATAATTCTTTTACTTCTTCAAACATTACTATTCTCTCCTTATTTTATTTTTGCTAATAAACTTTCTTCTCTTCCTGTCTTTGGATTTTTTACACTAAATTTAGCATAATTAACAACAACACCATCATCTAAATCTAATTTAATTTTTTGATCTGCAATATGTGCTATTTTTTCATCATATTCTTTTGTTTCTTGTAATTTTGCACTAATATCTGCTTGCTTTTTTGCTAATTCTCTTTTTTTCGTTAAATCTATATCACCATCAAGCTTGTCTGAAATTTCTTTTAATTCTTTTTCATAAAGATTTTGTGCTTTATGTAAATAATCTAATCTAATTTTAGAAACAAGTCCCTCATTATATCTATGCATATATATTAAACATTTAAATCCATTTTTCTTTCCACTATCAAATAACCAATATATTGGTCTTTTTTGATAGATTTTTAAATGGTCATTATAGAAATCATTTATAAAATATCTTCGGATACAATCTTCGCTAGTTTCACTATTTCTTTTTCCTAATGTTTCGCCTATAAATTCTAGGTTTTCATATAAGTTTTTCTCTCCATAAGCAACACTTATAAATTTCTTGAATCTTTCAACTATATCATCTCCTAAATATGCTTCATCAGTTATAGGAATAATATTATCCTTATCAACTTCAAATGATAAGTCTATTTCATTTCCATTATCATTTAAAACCTTATAGTTAGACAAACTAACACCTGCCCATCCACCATTAGGCTCTTTATATTTTTTGTATATTTCATCAAAATCTCCACCTGCATATATTAAACCTTCTTTATCAAGTGAATATCTTCCAAACATACAGCCAACAGCATAACTTATTAAAGATTTAATTTCTCTTTCTTTATCTGCTTTTCTTATTGTAATATCTTTATCTGCAACTTCTGGAGTCAATTCATCCTTTAAATCATAAATATCTATAAATATTTCATTAAGCTTTTCCTCATTTTGCTTTAATGTATTAAATTGTTTTTGTGTATATTCTTCCCATTTTCTAAAAGAATCAGAAATTTTTGCATTCATAGGTAATTCATCAGCTATATAACATTCTTCTCCATAACTATTTTTGATTATTTTTAAATGTGTTGGTGTAACTTTAATGTTAGAATCGTGTAGTCCTGGCATAGAGTCTCTAAATTCCAATAATGGATGCTTTTTGAAATCCCAACTTGTTTCAAATGAATCCCAATCTTCTTGAGATAATTTTATATTTCTATTAACTAAAATCGATATATCTTTTTCCTTTGAAACTTCATAAATGACAGGTAATGAAGCTATATGTCCTACTTCAAAATTTAATGTAGGAGCTATCGATTTAAGAATTTTCATTGCAACACTACTATTACATAGTCCATGTAAATAATACTTTAAATTGTCTCGTGCAAAAAAGCTTGTTCCTGCTACATCAAAAATATGTCCATATGGTTTATATCTAAATGCTAATGTATCCGTTGAAATTTTAGACCAAGTAATGCTTTCCTTAAAATAGTAATTTGTATTTTGAGGTCTGGATTTTAACTTTCCATTTGCGTCATAAAAATTTCTAATTTCATATCCGTTATTTTCCCAATTAACAACATAATCATTATTACCATACCATTTCCTATAGTCTCCACCTTTATTATAAGGAAACCATTTCGAGTCTGATTCAGCAGCTTCTTCAATCGATTTACAGTCAAATTTAATTTTATTGTACTTTACTTCATACCACATTCTTAAAAAACGACTATTTTCACCTGTTGCTAACCCCTGTTTTGGATTGGCTAAATCTGATAATTTCTTATTTTTAAAAATCTTAGTAATTCTATCACTTAACGTAAAAGCTAATGGAAATCCAGGAATAACTTCAAAATCGGATGAGGATTTCAAATAATAACTGTTACTTTCATTTTGCTTCAAAAAAATTTTTTCCTTGTCATCAGTAACTTTTCCTGTATTTAGTTCAAAAAACTTTCCTTTTAAATTATTATTAGTAGAATTAATCACAACAAAGGCACAGGCATGTACTACTTGTGAATTTAATTCAGGGAAACTATTATATCCAATTCTTATTAAACTGCTTATTCTTTTTTGTAATATTTTATATCTCAATTTTTTAAAACTTGATAAAAACATCCACCCTTGAATTGTTACCATTGCTTGTATCCCATCTTTTTTAGTCATGTTCATGCATGCTTCTATAAAAGCTGAATATAAATCCATTTTTGAATCTGAATAATACTTTTTAACATACTCACTTAATTTTTTTGTCATTGAAGAATTACTCATATATGGTGGATTAGTAACAACTATCTCATATTTATTAGATAAAATATTTGCTATTTTGATAATTGGTATAAGCTTGTTTCTTAATTCTATTCCAAATATAGTTTCTTCCTCTAGAATATTTTTTTCTAATTCACTATAATCGTTATTTTGCAATAACAACAAAGAACCTATTTCTTTTGCATTTTCAAAATTCTCCATTAAATATTTAACATATTCATTATTTGAATCTATGTTAATATTATTAAAAATAGCATTTTTAATTGTATTTGTTTCTTGAATGCTCATTATATTTAGTTTTCTAATTATTGAATTGTTAAAAATTTCTTTATCATATTCTCTAGCTTTTAATAATACTGACAATATAGATAATTGTCCTGCTCTATCATCAATATCTAATCCATATAAGTTATTTTTTAAAATTAGTTCTGCAATATCTTTTTTACTATATCCATAAGATTCATATATTTGAACTAATACTTCAAACATATAAACTAAAATATGACCACTTCCACAACAAGGATCTATACACTTAATATTTTTGGGATCAAGTTTTACTATTGTATCATTAATTTCGTTTACTGACATATTGTTTAATTCTGAATCATTTACTGATTTTTTTTCTAAATTAATATTCTCCTTTATAAAATACTTCCAATTTTTTATTAAATCTATATTTCCACCATGTTCAATCCAATATTTTCCCAAAGAATTTTCAACCATATACTTTACAATCCAGTCTGGAGTAAATAATTGGGTAGCATAAGGAATTTCGTTTTTCTTATATGCTTTCTTTGTAGAAATAACTCTATCTTTTTCAGTTTGATTATAATATTGATATAACCATCCTATTATTTCAACTTCTTTAAAATTGTCCTCTGATACATCCTTTAATAATTTTGTAACATATCCAGATTCATTTAATAAATTATCGGGAATAAGAATGTCTATATAATCAGTAATTCCATCGAATACTTGTGGAATTACTTTCCCTAATTTTTTGCAAGTCAATAATAAAATATACTCAAATCTTTTATTATTATCTTGAATTGAGCCATAATATTCTTTATTAAATTCTATGTCTAAATCAGGATTTATGAGATTAGATATTTTCATAATTTCAGGATCTGGAGTATTATCTTTTG
>CALVIQ010000069.1 GCA_944331815.1 uncultured Bacilli bacterium | reverse complement strand
GTCAAAACAACAGTATTTATTTTTTTAGTAAACATATCATCAATCCTTAAATATATTATAAAGTAAAATACACTAAAAAGAAAGTCTTTAGACTTTCGAATGAAAAATTTATTTTTCATTTTTCTTGTCTAATGAATGGAGGAAATAATGAGAGAATTATTAACAGAGAAATTAATAAAAAGATATTTATTGGAACAGGCTTATGAAAACGGTGTTAATATTCCAACTTTTGGTGAATTATATTATGAAGATATGATGTATGAAAAATTAAAAAAAGGTGAAATAACAATTACTAATTTTGATTGGTTTCCTTGGATAGAAAATTTAAAAAGAAATAAAAGACACTTTGGTAATTATTTAAAATCAATTGGTTATTTAACATGTAATCAAAATGTTACAGAAATAACAGATGATGAAGAAGTTAATTCAATAAATGTTACTGCTTTAATTGAAAAAAAGATAATAGTATCACAAGCAGGTGAAGGTTGCTTCGGGAAACCATATATAAAACATATAAGAGGTCATTTAGTAATTAATGGAGTATATGATAATCAGCTAATTTATTTATCTAATTTGTTAAAAGATAATGATAATTCATTTACAATTGGTTATTATGGTCAAAGTGATTCTGAATATACAAAAAGAGTGATAGAATATTATAAAGCTTTAAGAAAATTTTTGTCACTTATGACCGGAAAAAATTCTATCGAAGTAATTGAGGATAATGTATCTTATAGAGACAAAGTTTATGTTTTAGCATATAATACAAAACCACAAGTTCATGAACCTGTTCCAGTAATTACAAGACATTCAGAAAGATAATTTTATTTATCTTTTTTTGTTGCTTAAAAAAATTTAATAATATATAATATAACTGGTGATTTTGATGGAAAAATTAATATTAATTAAATATGGTGAATTAACAACTAAAAAAGGGAATAGAAATCAATTTATTAATAAATTAAGTGATAATATAAAAGTTGATGGAAAAATAATTAAAAAAAGAGATCGTATGTATATAATTCCTAATAATTTTGATGAAACTATTAATAAATTAAAAAAGGTATTTGGTTTACAAGGAATAGTAGTTGCTTATAAAGTAAATACTAGTATTGAAGATATCAAAAATGGAGTTTTAGAAGTTTTAAAAAATGAAAATTTTAAAACGTTTAAAGTTGATACTAAACGAGCTAATAAAAATTTTGAAATTAAATCAATGGATTTTAATAATATAATTGGTGGTTTAATTTTGAAAAATTTTGATTGTAAGGTAGATGTTCACAATCCTGATATAGTAGTTCATATTGAAATAAGAGAAGATACTTATATTTATACTAATGAAATAAAAGGTAGTGGTGGATATCCAGTGGGTATTCAAGGCAAAGGTATATTAATGTTATCTGGTGGCATTGATTCACCAGTAGCGGGATACCTAGCTTTAAAAAGAGGAATTGATATCGATTGTTTATACTTTGATTCACCACCACATACTAGCATTGAAGCTAAAAATAAAGTTATTGAATTAGCTAATATTTTAAATCAATATTCTGGTAATATTAAATTACTAGTAGTACCATTTACTAAATTACAAGAAGCAATATATAAAAATGTTCCTAGTGAATATAATATTACTATTTTAAGAAGAATGATGTATCGAATTGCTACTAATATATCTAATAAATATAAAGTATTAATTAATGGAGAAAGTATTGGTCAAGTTGCTAGTCAAACATTAACTAGTATTAATGTTATTAATAGTGTAACCAATTTTCCAGTAATTAGACCTGTTGCTTGTTTAGATAAATTAGAAATAATAGAAATAGCAAAAAAAATAGGAACTTATGAAACAAGTATTTTACCTTTTGAAGATTGTTGTACAATATTTGTTCCTAAACATCCTGTTATTAATCCAAAATTAGAAAAATGTTTAGAATATGAAAAATTTAATTATCAAGAATTAATTGATGAATGTATAAATAATATAGAAGTAATATCTAATTTTAATAAAGATTTTAAAGATTTATTATAACCATTTTTTTCCAGTAATATTTTGAAATATTCCGTGCATGATATTAATGTACGGAGGTGAGAATAATGAATAACAAATCTACAGGTAAATTAGTAGTACCAGGAGCTAAACAAGCTATCGATAAAATGAAATATGAAATAGCTAGCGAATTTGGTGTTAACTTAGGACCAGATGCTACAAGCCGTGCTAATGGTACAGTAGGTGGAGAAATCACTAAGAGATTAGTTCAAATGGGACAACAAAACTTAGGTGGTTACCAAGCTAAATAATTAAAATAGATAGCAATTTGCTATCTAGTTTTTTTTACCACTTATTTTATTAAATATACTATCCATAATAATAATGTAAGGTGGTGATAAAATGAATAAATTAGTAGTTCCAGGTAGTAAAAAATCTCTAGAAAATTTAAAATATGAAATTGCTAGAGAGTTAGGTATTACCTTAGGTGCTGATCAAACTTCTAGATTAAACGGCACTGTTGGTGGAGAAATGACTAAAAGATTAGTTGAATTAGGTGAACAATATTATTGTAAAACAAATAGAGAAGGATAATCTTCTCTATAATATTTGGTCAATTAAACCATATTGTAATGCTTCTTCACTAGATAAATAGTTATCTCTTTCGGTGTCAATTTCGATAGTTTTGATATCTTTATTAGTGTTAGAAGCTAAAATTTTATTTAATTTTTCTTTAATTTTTAAAATGTGTTCTGCTGCTATTTTAATTTCGGTTGCTTGCCCACTTGCTCCTCCTAAAGGTTGATGTATCATAACTTCACTATTAGGTAAACAATATCTTTTTCCTTTAGTTCCACTAGATAATAAGAATGCTCCCATTGAAGCAGCCATTCCTAAACAAATAGTTGATACATCACTTTTTATAAAATTCATAGTGTCATAAATAGCCATCCCAGCGGTAATGCTTCCCCCTGGGCTATTTATGTATAAACTAATATCATTATTATTTATACTATCTAAATAAAGTAATTGAGCAACTACAATATTAGCAGTATTATCGTCAATTTCTCCAGTTAATATAATTATTCTATCTTTTAATAACCTTGAATAAATATCGTAAGCTCTTTCTCCATTACTACATTTTTCAATAATTGTTGGTATAAGCATAAAATCATCTCCTATTTAATATAATAGTTTGTAAAGTTTAAATTTATTCAATAAAAGAAATGACAAAATTTTTTTTTTTTGATATAATTATTTAAGAATAAAGGAATGATATTATGGATAAGATGATTAAAATTGAATATAAGGATGGTTTGATTAAAGAATATCCTGAAAATACATCTCTATCAGAAATTGCTAATAGTTTTCAAGGCAGGTATAATTTTCCTATTTTGATAGCTAAAGTAGATAATGTTATAGAAGAATTAGCATACAATATAACTAAAAAATGTTCAATTGATTTTTATGATCGAAGTTCTACTTTTGGTCATACGGTTTATTCACATGGTGTTCATTTTTTAATGATTGTGGCTATAAAAAAAGTATTAGGCAATGATGCTGAAGTTATTATTCAACATTCAATTGATAAAGGTGTTTATTGTGAAATGGTTAATAAAGAAATTAATAAAGATATAATTAAACAAATTGAATCAAAAATGGAAGAATTAGTTAAACAAGATTATAACTTTATTAAATTAAGTGTTTCTAGAAAAGATGCAATGAATTTCTTTAAAAAGAAAAAACAATTTGATAAGGTTGATGTTTTTAAATATATAAGCAATACTTATATTAATTTATACCGATTAGATGAGTATTATGATTATTTTTTTAGTGAAATGCCTTATAGTACAAAAGTTTTAGATGAATTTAAATTAACTTATATTAAAGATAATGGTTTTGTTTTGAGTTATCCATCGATTAACAATCCAAAATATACTGAAGATTATTCACATCATAAAATGATGTTTGATGCTTTTTTAGATTATACTAATATGGGAAAAACAGTAGGTATATCTTTAGCTGCTGATTTAAATAAAATTGTTTCTTTAGGAAAATATAATGATGTAATTCAATTAGCGGAAGCAAATTATAATAGTCAACTAGCCAAAACAGCAGACATTATTTATAATAAAAAAGATAAGGTTAAAATTGTTTTATTAGCAGGTCCTTCTTCAAGTGGTAAAACTACTACAGCAAGAAAATTAGAGGTTTATTTAAAAGCTCGTGGCTTTAAAACACATAGTATATCTACAGATGATTATTTCTTAAATCGTATTGATACACCTAAAAAACCAAATGGTGATTATGATTTTGAATCTTTAAAAGCAGTAGATACTGATTTGTTTAATAAACATTTGATTAAATTATTAGCCGGTGAAAAAGTATTAATACCAGAATATAATTTTGTATTAGGTGAAAGAGAATATAAAGGACGAACATTACAACTTGGTGAAAATGATATTGTTATAATAGAAGGATTACATGCATTGAATCCAGAGTTAACAATGGCAATAGATGATAGTAATAAATTTAAAATATATATTAGTCCGTTAACTCAATTAAATATTGATAATCATAATCGTATTCATACATCGGATACAAGAAGATTAAGAAGAATTATAAGAGATAATAAATATCGCGGTTGGAATGCTGCTGATACACTTAGAAATTGGAAAAATATATTAGAAGGAGAGGAAGAATATGTTTTTCCATATCAAAACAAAGCTGATATAATTATTAATTCAGCTTTAATATATGAGCTTGGAGTTTTAAAAACTTATGCTGAACCTTTGTTATTTTCAGTAAATGAAGAAGATGAGGTTTATCCAGAAGCAATAAGATTAATTAATTTTTTAAGGAATTTTTTACCAATTCCTTCAGATGATGTTCCAAAAGAATCAGTATTAAGAGAATTTATTGGTGGAAGTTGTTTCCATTAAAGAAAGGGTGATAATAATGAAAGTAGCAATTAATGGTTTTGGAAGAATAGGAAGATTAGTATTTAGAATTATGGAGGAAGATCCTTCAATTGAAGTTGTAGCAATCAACGATTTAACTGATGCAGAACAACTTGCTTATTTATTAAAATATGAGAGTAATCATCGAAATTATAAAGTAGATGAAATTAGTTTTGATGAAGAAAATATTATTGTATCTGGAAGAAAAATAAAAGTTTTTAAAGAAACAGATCCTACATTATTACCTTGGGGTGAATTAGGAATTGATCAAGTATTTGAATGTACTGGTAAATTTGTTAAATATGAAGAAGCTCATAAACATATTGAAGCTGGAGCAAAACATGTAATTATATCTGCCCCTGGTAAAGGTGACATGAAAACTATTGTTTATAATGTAAATCATGAAATATTAGATGGTAGTGAAGAAATTATTTCAGCAGCTTCTTGTACAACTAATTGTTTAGCACCAGTAGCCAATGTAATTAATAACAAATTTGGTATTGTAAAAGGATACATGACTACTGTTCATGCCTATACTAATGATCAAGTTATATTAGATGTAGCTCATAAAAAAGGTATTAAAGCACGTCGTGGAAGAGCTGGAGCTATGAATATTATTCCATCTAGTACAGGTGCTGCTTCTGCTTTAGGATTAGTAATTCCTTCATTAAAAGGTAGATTGGATGGTAGTGCATTAAGAGTTCCAACTCCAACTGGTTCAGTAGTTGATTTAACTTTAGAATTAAATAGAAATGTTACAGTTGAAGAAGTTAACAATGCTTTAATGAATAGTTGCAATGAAACATTAACATTTACTTATGATCCAGTAGTATCAAGTGATATAATTGGCTCAGATTGTGGAGCTTTAGTAGATGGATTATTAACTAGTATTTTAGAGGTAGATGGAAAACAATTAGTTAAAGTTGTAGCTTGGTATGATAATGAGATGGGTTATTCTCATCAAATGGTTAGAACCGCTAAATATTTAGATAGTTTGAAATAACTATCTTTTTTTATATACTAGGAAAGTGCTTTGTAATTTTAAAAATATATACATTGACAAACATATGTACGTGTGATAAAATTTTATCAAGGTGGTGATAAAATGAAAATATATAAAGCCTATAAATTTAGATTATATCCAAATAAAATACAACAACACTTAATAAATAAAACTTTAGGATGTACTAGATTTATTTATAATACAATGTTGTATGAAAGAGAAAAACAATATAAAGAAAATAAAATAATAAAATCAAAAAAAGAATGTTTAAAAGAATTACCACTTTTAAAACAAACATATCCATGGTTAATGGAAGTAGATAGTATGGCACTAACAACTACTATATTTGATTTAGAAGATGCATTTAAAAATTTTTATAGAACAAAAAACTATCCCAAATATAAAAATAAATATAGTAAAAATAGTTATCGCACAAATTATATAAAAAACATCTATAAAAACAAGATATATGAAAATATAAAATTAGATATGAAGAATAAAACAATCACTTTACCAAAACTAAAAAATATGAAAATAA
>CALVIQ010000068.1 GCA_944331815.1 uncultured Bacilli bacterium | reverse complement strand
TTTGAAAGGAAGGGATTAAAATGAATATATTGATAGGAATCAGTTGGCCTTTTGCAAATGGAGATTTGCATATAGGTCATGCAGCAAGTAGTTTACCAGGAGATGTTATTGCAAGATATCATAGATTAAAAGGTAATAATGTAATTTTAGTATCTGGAAGTGATTGTCATGGTACTCCGATAGATGTTAAAGCTTTACAAGAAAAGAAATCTGCAAAAGAAATAGTTGATGAGTGTCATAAAGAATTTTCTAGAGATTGGCATGATTTAGGAATAAGCTATGATTTATATAATAGAACCGATGATCCATATCATAAGGACTTTGTAAAAGAACAATTTAAGAAATACTATGATTATGGCTATCTCTATGAAAAAGCTGAAGAACAACTATATTGTGAACACTGTAATTTATTTTTAGCTGATCGCTATATTATTGGCGTATGTCCAAAATGTGGGGCAAATATTAAAGGTGACGAATGTGAAAAATGTGGTAGTCTTTTAGAAATTAATAATGTTAAAGAAACAAAATGTGCCATTTGTGATAATCAAACAAGTATTAAAGAAACTAAAAACTTATATTTTTCATTATCAAAATTTCCAAATGATATCAAAAAATTATGTGAATCGCATAAAAATGAGTGGCGTGAAAATGCAGTAGAATTTACAGAAAGATATTTAAATGAAGGTATACCTGATAGATGTGCTTCTCGTTCTTTAAATTGGGGAATTGAAATACCAATAAAAGGTTATGAGAACAAAAAAATCTATGGTTGGTTTGAAAATGTTTGGGGATATGTAACAGCTAGTAAAAAGTTTTGTGAAGAAAATAATCTTAATTGGAAAGATTATTGGAAGCAGGGTAAAAATAATAAGATTTATTTAGTACACGCTAAAGATAACATTCCTTTTCATACAGTTATTTTTCCAGCGTTATTATTAGCTACCAAAGAAAGTTATAAATTGCCAGATAAAATAATAAGTGACTGTCACATAACTATTGAGGGTGAAAAACTTTCGAAAAGTAAAGGTAATTATATTGCATTAAGATATTTATTAGATAAGTACCCGGCTGATTCCATTAGATATTTCTTTTTATCTAATGAAGCTATTAAAAAAGATTTCAATTTTTCTTGGAATGATTTTATTAACTCTCATAATGGAGAATTACTTGGTAAGTGGGGCAATTTCATTAACAGAACTTTGCTGTTTGTAAATAAGTCATTTGATGGAAGATTAAAAGATTGTACAGTTGATAAAGAAATTGAAGAAAAATTAAATGTGTTATTTAATGAAGTAGGAACTAATATTGATAATGGAGACGCAAAAGAAGGAATTAATAAAATCTTTGATTTTATCGCTTTTGCTAATAAATACTTTGATGAAAAGCAACCATGGATTCTTGCAAAAACCGATATAGATAAATGTAATAATGTGCTATTTAACTGTGTAAATATTATTTCTAATGTTAATACTTTATTAAAACCATATTTACCATTTTCTTGTGAAAAAGTAGAAGAGTTTTTAAATACTAAAGTTTCCAAATGGGCATACAATACTATTTTAAATATCTCTTTAAGTAAGGATATTAAACCTTTATATGAAAGATACGATAAGAGCGTTATTGATGAAGAAATAGCGAAATTGAAGAAGTGATTTTATTAAGTCACAAATACGTTGTTTTAAACTTTTTTTAATTTCTAACTCTTTAATAGTCAATTTTATCATAATTGAAAACATTTATTCTTTTAGAATAATTTTTTTGTACTTCCAAGATGACTACGATATATAATAAAAAAAGAACTTAGTACATAGCTAAGCTCTTTTTAGTTATCAATTGGAGCGATAGATAAGATAATTTGAAACTATCACTATATAAGTTAATACAACTAACTTCTATAATCATATTACCATATTTTCGTAAAAATTTAAAGCAATTTGATAAAATTGATAAAAATGTTATAATTATATATGAAAGGTAGTGATTATAGATGACTGAGTTTGTGTCTGTTGATAAAAATAAATATAAAATCGTTGGAACACTAACCGAAGAAGATATAAATAGAATTAATTCATTTAAGAATAGAACAACTATAATACTTGATAATACTGTTGGTTTATCAAGTGAATTGGTTTCTAAAATAGAATCTGATCGAGTTGTTTTTAGTATTAAAGGTGGATTAGATTATGATACAAAAGAAAAATATAAAGCACAAAAATATGTTGATAGAACATTTGTATCCCCTAGTGGATTGAAAAACATTATTAAATATTTTGAATATAATGAAAATTTAATTGATCCAAATTGGAATGAATTTGAAAAAGCAATGTTTTTATATAATGCTTTAGTTGTAGATATGGAATATGCTGAAGATTATGAAAAAATTCAATCTGCCGGTACAACTGAAAGAAGTTTAAATGGAATATTATACGGAAAATTAGTATGTGCTGGTTTTGCTCAAGTATATAAAGAAATGCTAGATAGAATTGGAATAAAGAACTATTATCAAAATCAAAAAGATGTTCATGCATTTAATGTTATTGAAATAGATGGAAAAAAATATGGTGTTGATGTTACTTGGGATAACAATGATAAAAAGAATAACAATGGAAAATGTGGTTTTGGGAGATTTGGACATGACCCAGAGTTTTATACTAGAAATGGTCATCAATTATATAAAGATGTAGATGTATCAGATGATTTTGAAAAAACAGTTATAGAAAGAGTTTATGATACAGATGAAGAAGTCTATGATTTATCACTTCTAAGTATGGATCAACTAAATGAATATTATAGTCATATTGCTTTAAGAGTTAACGATAGAAGACCATTTAGATATAATCTACAAGATCAACCTCTTGAAATTAAAAATAAATACTTGCCTATTGATACAGTTGATTTACGATTAAAACAAGAAGCAACACAAGAATATCCTATTGTTGTAATTTTAGATTTTTTAAAAAAGAGAAATGCACTACAAGTTGATTCTCAATTAATAGATGCTTTTTCTAGCAGAAAGGGATATTTGTTAGATATTGGTGATAATGAAGGAAAATACAGATATGGTATAGATTTATCATTAATTGGTATAGATAATTATAAAATTGATAGAGATGGCACTATAACATTTGAGAATGGTAATGAAAGAAGACATAGTGCTATTAGGGGAACTTTTGCTAATTTTTCAAATATGCCTCAAGAAGAATTGAATACATTATGTAATAATTTCAACAAGTATTTAAATCAATATCTTAATAAGTATATTTCAGATATTGTTAATAATTTAGACACATTATTAGCAAATTATGAATATAAACCTAATGAATGGGATTCTAATAGGGCAATTGAAAATGGTAATATATATACAAAATTAGCAATAATAGTTAATAGTCGAGATTATTTAATACAATTAGGTATGAATGAGCAAGAAGTAGATAACATTATTCATAAAATAACGAGTAAATATGATGAAATACATAAACCTTATGAGAGCACTATTAGTCAAAAAGACCATGATTTAGACTTTTTATCAGCAGTATTTGATGATTTAAATATGGTATGGCAAACAATAGAATATGATTTACAAAAACAAATAACCGAAGAAGAATTTATTTCTTTATATGGTAATGTTGATTATATGATTCAATTATTTGAAAAATATATTACAATAGCAGGAGATAAAAAATTTAAATTTGATGAATATGATATTTCAAAAGAAGATTTACAACAATTATTAAATAAAGTAATACAAGATTATCAAAAGAATAAAATGTTAAATGAATCAGTTGAAGTTGAAGAAACTCAAAGTTCAGGAATACATAGATAAAAGACGATGGCTTAAAGTTCAAAGCCATCGTCTTTCTCTTTATCTTTTTTATCATCATAAAATTCTTCTGCATATTTATTCATTTCATCATCAATATGTTTAGCTGCTTTTTCAATTTCTTTTTTATTAAATAGATTAAAACCTTTAAATTTACTTTTAACTTCCGGATCATATTGTTGTTTAAAATACTTTAAGTCTAAATCACTATAATTAAATAATCTTTCAACAATATTTTGAATAAACTCTGGTAATTTTTTTAATACCTTATTTAAATGATAAATAAGATAATCAGTTTTTTCTTTCAAACTTTTATATTGATTTTCATACTGATAGTTTATTCTTTTTAAATCTTCATTTTCTTCTTTTAATTTTTCGTTCTCATCCCAAAGCTGATTTTTAGATTTAATAATAATTTTATTATTAATTTTTTTCTTTTTATCAATTTCATCACTTATATCGTTTTTATCTTTATTAAGTTTAGTTATTTGTTTATTGATAGATTCTTTATTATCTTCTAAATCAGAAACTTCATTTTCAAGATTAGATATTTCTTGTTTTAGAACCTTGACTCTTTCATTAAAAAGTTTTCTTTCATATGAAGTAATATCTCTATTTTTCCCTTTTTGTTTTTCTTTAAGTTTTGAATCCATATCATAAGCAATATTAAATTCATTAATACATCTTTCTCTCATTTTATCTTGAATAACCACAAGTGATTCTTTTGTGAATATTGATGTTTTACCAACTTGTCTTGATAAACCTGTTTTACAATTTTCTTTAACTGGAACTCCAACTATATGCATATGTGGAGAGTGTTCATCAAAATGTATGGTAGCATTTGCTATATAAAAGTCTGGAACTACTTCTTTTAAATCTTCTAGCTGCTGTTCAAATACTTGTGTCATTCCATATTTATATTCTAAACTTTTATCATCCCAATAAACCATGTTTCCAAGTTCAATAACTATCTCACAAGCAAGATCATGTTTTGTATCATCACTTATCTTATTAAAGTAGTTATCTATTTTTCTATCATCTCTTATTTGTTTATTATTATATTCAATTCTTGCTTCTTCAAATAAATCTAAATATAATTCTTTTACATCTTTAACAATATCATTTGAACCTTTGATAGTTTTAATTAGTTCTTGATTATTATCATATTGTCTTAAATTATGATGATTAACTTTTCCAAGTTGCTTAACATTTTGAATAGCGTTATTATTCTTTGATGTAGTACCTGATGTAGTATTCTTTGCTTCTCGTCTTGCTTTAATAGATTTGTTTTTATCATTACCTAAATGTAGTGAATAAGATAATTCCATATTTTTACACCTCCTTAAATTATGAATATTGAAAACGTCACGAAAGTGGCTTTGTCATTATTCATAACTTCCTATATATCTTGTCAAAGACAAGATATGGAAGCTAAGGTTTACCACCTTAGAAACCGAATTAATTTAACACTATCGCCACTTTCATTGAACGAGGTTCAACAAAATGTGCCACGTTTATAAATTAATCTTCGATATCAGGTATACATTCAAACAAGTCTGGAATGTCTACCTTAATATCGTTAGGAGAGTCTTTCGTTACGAACATTCCCATACCTAATATTTCTTTTGAGTCATCATCTTTTTCAGTAGGGAATATTCTTACAACGACATCTCCTTTATGAAGTGGTAGCATTTTTAATTCTTCGGTTTTCTTATATAAAGTTCCTTTATAAAATGCCACTTCATAACATTCATTTAATCTTATTAAATGTCTATATACTTCTTTAGCTGATAAGAACTCGCTATAACGAACTTTACCATCTACACATATTCCATTAAATGAATGTACTATTTTTCTTTTCCAATCTATATAACCTTTATCAAATAAAGATTTAAAATCTTTATAGAATGTTGATATAAAATTAGTTAGTTTAACTTTGTATTTATTATTTACTAATTCTAGTTCAATATCATCAATATATCGCATAACTATTTCTGCTTTTTCTTCTCGGTCTAGATTATCCCAACTATCAACAAAAGGATTATATAGAATTGGTAATTTGATAGAGTTGATAAAGTCCATATCTCTTTTAACTAAAATATCATCAACAGTTAGATTTAATTTACTAACTTGCTCATTTTCTAAAATTTTCTTCTGTAATTCTTTAATTTTGCTTTCAATGATATTTGTTTCTTCTTTATATTCTTCTTCTGTAAATAATTCATCAATATATGCTTTTCTAATTCTAATCTTTTTATTATTTAAAATAGTTATTTCTTTTTCAAAATCTTCTTTTGGGTTATGTATTTTATTTTGTAATACTGGTAAGAAGAATTCATTAACAACTGAATCATATTCAAATATATCTGATAATAAT
>CALVIQ010000067.1 GCA_944331815.1 uncultured Bacilli bacterium | reverse complement strand
AAAATGAGATTTTAAGATTTTTCAATATTCTTGCGAATTAAATTTTTTGTCAAAAAAATAGTTAATTTCCTTTTATTATTTAGGATTTTTAACTATTTTAAATCTTTTTCATGTTTTTATCCTGTTTTCATCGCTTATTATTTTACCATCTTCTAAAGTAATTATTCTATCAGCACATAACGCTAAATTATGGTCATGAGTAATCATAATAATAGTTTGCTTATATTTTTGATTAGATAGTTTTAATAATTCAATAATTTCTCTTCCTGCTTTACTATCCAAATTACCTGTTGGTTCATCGGCTAATAATAATGCTGGTCTATTCATTAAAGCTCTTCCAATACTAACTCTTTGTTGTTGACCACCTGATAATTCATTAGGTAAATGACTTACACGATTACTTAATCCTAGTGTTTCAATTAATTCATTTAAATATTTTTCATCTGGTTTTTTATTATCCAACAAAATAGGTAAAGTTATATTTTCTTTAATATTTAATATAGGTATTAAATTATAAAATTGATAAATCAAACCTACTTGACGACGACGAAAAATTGCTAAATTAGTTTCATTTAATTCGTATACATCTACTCCATCTACATATACCTTACCACTAGTTGGTCTATCAACTCCACCTAAAATATGTAATAAAGTTGATTTACCACTACCACTACTACCAACTATAGCAATAAATTCACCTTTTTCAACAGAAAAACTTACATTATCCAAAGCTTTTACTAAAGTTTCACCTTTACCATAATTTTTACACAAATTTTCAACTTTTAATATTTCCATATTTTTTCTCCTTCCAACATAATTATATTAAATATTTATTACAATTTAATGACTAAATTAATTACAATTTCGTCACAAATTATTTTTATAAAATTTTATTATAAATGTACTACCAACACCTTCTTTAGAAGATACTTCAATAATACCATTTTGTAAATTGATTATTTTTTTAGACATATTAAGTCCAATACCAATACTTTCTTTATTATGGTTACCTTTATAAAATCTTTCAAAAATATGTTTTATATCTTTTTTATTAATTCCAACACCATTATCAATTATTTTTATTTCTGTATAAAGAGGATTAGTACTTCCTATTATTTCTATTTTATCCTTAGTATGTTCACAAGCATTCTTAATTATATTTAGTAATGCCTCAACTGTCCAATTAATATCAATATTAATATTGGTATCTTCAATACTTTTAATTAATTTAATATCTTTTAATTCTAATAAAACATTAATTGGTTCGATAGCTTTATCTATCAATTTATTTAATTCTATTTTTTCTTTTTTTAATTTAACTGTACCACTTTCTAATCTTGATAATTTAAGTAAACTTGTTACTAACCATTCTATTCGTTCTATTTGATTTTTATTTTTAATTAAAAATTCTTTTTTAATATTTTCATCTTTTTCATTAGTTAATATATCATTTATCATATACATACTAGTTAGAGGTGTTTTTATTTGATGAGATATATCTTGTAATGTTTCTTCTAAATATTTTTTCTCTTTAATTAATAATTCACTTTGCTCTTTTAATTTAACAGTCATTTTATATATATCATTTTTTAAATTACTTATATCACCTTCACAATATTCTTTAATATCGATAGAATAATCATCATTTAAAATATTATTCATATATTTATCAATTTTACTAATTTTTTTATAAATATTTCTAATATATATATAATTAATAATAAATAATACTAAAGAACTTATTAAACAATATATTAAAATAAAACTATTATTATTTTTAATATTAATTAAATTATATTCTTTTATTAAGTTATTGCCTAACTCATAATTATCTTTAATTAAATAACTAGATACAATATCTTCTTCTAAATTAGGATATTTAGATAACAGATTACCAATTAAATAACTATCATTATCGATTATTTTTTGTTCATAACTATTGTTTATAATATTAGAAATTAAAAAATAAAATAATATAATAATTAAAATAGCTATAAAATTAATAATAAAATATTTTTTATTCACTATCATCACCTATTTTATAACCAATTCCTCTTACTGTTTTAATAATATTTGGATTAGTTACATCATCTTCTATTTTTTCTCTTATTCTTTTAATATAAACAGTTAAAGTATTATCATAAACATATTCTTCATTAACATCCCAAATATCAGCTAAAATCTTTTCTCTAGTAAACACTTGATTAGGATTTAAAGCTAAAGTTAATAATATTTTATATTCCAAAGCAGTTAAATTAACATCTTTGCCATTTTTAAGTACTTTAGCCTGTTTTAAATCAATTACTATATTTTTAATATTTATAACATCAAAATTATTATTTCTTCTTAAAACATTTTTAATTCTTGATATTAATTCTCTTGTTTTAAATGGTTTAGTTACATAATCATCTGCTCCCATATCTAATCCCATAACTATTGAAGGCTCTAAATCATTAGCTGTTAAAAATATAATTGGAATATTTTTCATTTCTTTTATTTTTTTAAACAAATCAAAACCATTTATATCTGGCAAGTTAATATCTAATAGTATTAACGAAACATTATCTAATTTATTTAAACAATCAATACCAATAGATTCTACAACTTCAAAATTTTCATATTCTAAACAATATTTTAAACCACTTCTTATAGTAGTATCATCTTCGACAATTAATATTTTCATAATTCCACCTAATTAAATTATACACTAAATATATAAAAATTGATATGACAATTTTGTAATTTTAAAACATCGAATAAATCGATGTTTAAAATACATTTTTTAATATACCAAATGATAATATCATCATAATAATTCCCGCCATTAATACACCAGCCATAGCAGCAATAGCGGATTTCTTTTTATTCATACCTAATAAAGAAGCCAAGAAACATCCTGTCCAAGCACCAGTACCAGGTAAAGGGATTCCTACAAATACTAATAACCCCCAATAACCATATTTATCTAATTGTTCTCTTTTGCTTAAACATTTTTTCTCAATTTTAGTTATAATTTTATCAAAAAAATTAATTTTTCTTAATATTTTAAATATTAACTCTAAAAAACATAACGCAATTGGGATAACTATAATATTACCTAACAAACAAATAATAAAACTATTTTTAGGATCCATATTTAATAAAGCAGCAGCTAAAATGCCACCTCTTAATTCTAAAATAGGCATCATTGATATTAAAAATATCAATATTTCTTTACCATAAGCAAGATTTGTTAATCCTCCAAATAAACTTAAAAATATTTCAACAATTTTTTCCATTAATTAACTCCTTATCAAATTAGCTAAATTATTATAATCTTTATATAATTGTTCTTTTTGATCATCATTTAACTGTTCTCCATCATAAGAAATAATACTTCCAAACTTATTTCCCATAACTTTACCATCTTTTATAAAATAAACATCAGGTACAGCTAATACTTTTTCATCTTCTTCATTTGATTGTAAATAACTATCTAAAATACCTAATATTTTAGCAAAGTTTTCATCATTATCTTTGTCAGGAACAGTATTAGGATCAAAATAATAAATATTTAAATCATTGTCTTTTGCAACCTGTAATAATGTTTCTACAACACTTCTTGTCGTATTATCACTAGAAATACCAAAAAATAAAATACCTGTTTTATTTTTTAAAACATCAACAGTTTCTTTAGCACTAATATATTTTATTTTATTATCTTTGCTAATATTAACTTCTATTCCTTCTTGACTTTCATATTCTTCCTTAAACTTATTAATATCGTTACCGCAACCTACTAAAAAAATCAATAAAATCAATAATAACTTTTTCATATTTCACCTACTCACAAGTATAACCTTGTTCTTTTAAATATTTAACTAAATCAGTTCTACTTTTTTTTATATTAAATTTATCTAATATTTCATCTTTACTATCCATTGGAACATCATATTCTATTTTATATTGATTTTCATTATCAACTAAAACTGTATATTTTATATCAGAATAATTATTTTGGGTTTCAAGTGATAATTTAATCGAAGATATTGTAGTTTTATCATTATCGACATTATCATAACTTATTTTTATATCATTAATTATATCATTTTTAAATCCAAATGTATAAGTTGTAATTGTTGTTAATGTATTAGCTTTTTCTTCTTTATAACAACTTTTAACTAAATAACCACTATTTTCAAAACAACCAGTCAATATAAAACAACTTAATAATATAATTATTTTTTTCATATTTTACCTTTCTAATAATGATAAAGAAACTTTATTTTTTTCTAGATTAATATCATCTACATAACAGTCTACTATATCTCCTACATTAACAACTTCCATTGGATGTTTAATATATTTGTTTGTTAATTTAGAGATATGCGCTAAACCATCATTTTTTAAACCAATATCAATAAACACACCAAAATCAACAACATTTCTAACTGTTCCTTGTAATTTCATACCGACTTGTAAATCTTCAATATGTAATATATCACTTCTTAAAATTGGTTTTGGCATATCATCACGAGGATCACGATTTGGTTTTTGTAATGATTCAACAATATCTTGTAAAGTATAAATATCAATATTTAATTTTTTACTATATTCATCAATATCAATATCAATTTTTAATTTACCTAAATCATTAATATTTAAATGCAACATATCTAATAATTTTAAAGTTATATCGTAACTTTCTGGATGGATACTAGTTACATCTAAAGGATTGGTCCCATCAGTAACTCTTAAAAATCCAATAGCTTGTTCATATGTTTTATCAGATAATATTTTTTTTAATTCTAATCTATTTTTTATTCTATTTTTATTACGATATTCTAATATCTTTTCAATATTTTTTTTAGTAATTCCTGAAACATATTTAAATAAAGACGGACTAGCGGTATTAACATTAACTCCAACTTTATTTACTGCGCTACTAACCACAAAATCTAAGCTTTCAGTTAATCTTTTATTTGAAACATCATGTTGATATAATCCAACACCTATACTTTCTGGTTCAATTTTAACTAATTCAGCTAAAGGATCTTGTAATCTTCTACCAATACTAATTGCACTTCTTTTTTCAACTGTTAAATCAGGAAATTCTTCAATAGCTATTTTACTAGCTGAATAAACACTAGCTCCCGCTTCACTAACAATGATATATTCAACTTTCCTATCACAATCTTTAATTACATCTGCTATAAATGCTTCACTTTCTCTTGATGCTGTACCATTTCCGATAGCAATAATATCAATATTATATTTTTTAATTAAATCTAAGACAATTTTTTTTGCTTCATCATATTTTTTTACCGGTTCATGAGGATAAATTACAGCAATTTCTAATGATTGCCCAACTGGTGATAATACTGCTAACTTACATCCTGTTCGATAAGCAGGGTCTAATCCTAATACCATTTTATCTTTCATTGGTGGTTGTAGTAATAATTTTTCTAAGTTTTTACCAAAATTATCAATAGCAACTTCATCTGCTTTTTCTGTTAAATCACTTCTTATTTCTCTTTCAATTGAAGGTGCTATTAATCTTTTATAAGCATCATTTATAGCATCTACTACTATGTCAACCACTAAAGACTTATCATTTTTAATTATCTTTGATTTTAAATTATTAATTATATCATCTTTATTAACATCAATACTAACAGTAATTACTTTTTCTTTTTCTGCACGATTAATAGCTAAAATTCGATGGGGTTTAATCTCTCTTACCTTTTCTTGATAATCATAATACATTTCATATACTTTATTTTCATCAACTGCATCTTTTTTTAGCTTAGTAACAATTATTCCGTTTCTAAAAGTATAATTTCTAATTGATTTACGATAACTAGCATTATCACTTATCCATTCGGCAATAATATATTTAGCCCCTATTATAGCTTCATCAATAGTTTTTACTTTATCATTAATGAATTTAGAGTAATCGATTTCTTTTAAAGGAAAAGACATGATTATTTTAGCTAAAGGTTCTAATCCATTATTAATAGCATCAGTTGCTTTAGTTTTTTTCTTTTCTTTAAATGGACGATATAAATCTTCAACTTCTACTAGTTTACTAGCATTTAATATATTATTTTTTAATTCTTCGGTTAACAATCCTTTTTCATCTATTAATCTAATTACATCTTCTTTTCTTTTTAATAAATTAACTTGATATTCGTATATTTCATTAATTTTTCTTATTTGTTCTTCATCTAAAGCACCTGTTGCTTCTTTTCTATATCTAGCAATAAATGGTATCGTATTACCATCACTTAATAAATTCAAAACTGTTTCAACTTGTTTTGGTTTTACATTTAACTCTATACTTGTATTTTTTATTATATCTTGATTCATATTTAACCTTCCTCACTATAGTAGTATATCATAAAAAAAGTATTGAAATCAATACTTATAAACTTCAATAACTGGTCTAATTCCTAATGATTCAATACTTACATCAGTTGTTTTTATATCATTATTAACAATACTCCAAGCATAAAATGATTTATTTGTTGCTGTACTTAACCAATAACCTGAACCATTATTTAAATTATCATATAAATATTTTTCACTTTTAAATTTATAAACATCAGAATAACTAGGTAAAGTTGCCCTTAATTTTTCATAAATATCTGTATAAACTTTCTCTTTATTTTCGTCACTTATTTTAACATTTCGTTCCTCTAAATTAGTCCAATCATCTGTTTCTTTTTTTAAATAATTTAAAGCTTCAGTAGGACCTTCTAAATTATCTGATGGGGCATAAACAATATTATTAACTAAATTTTCTGCCATAATTAATTTTACTTTTTCACCATTATCTTTCAAAACATAAAATTTATATGTATCAATATCATTTACTTGAATTAATAAAGGTGTTCCTGGTTCACATATTCCTTCATTTACACAGTTATCAACTTCTGATATATTCAAACTTAAATCAATTGTAGCTAAATCTTTTAATAATGTACCTTTTTCTATTTCTATTTTTTGATTTTTTATAGTTTCATATAAATTATTATATTCGCCAGTATTTTGGTCGTATATTTTATCATAAAAATAATAACTACCAATATCATTTATAGAACATTTGTGTAACAATATTTTATTTTCATTAGAATAATATATTTCTTGACAAGATACTAATGAATCTAATTTTGAATTAAGCCAATCAGTATCAATTTTAGTTGTTTCTAATAAATAATTATTATTTTTAATTGTTTCTAATACTTGATTACTATAATCTCTTAATGTATTTTCATATGGATTAGTTTCCACTTTTTTAAAATATTCATTATAAACATAATAACCAACAAAAATTATTAAAATTAAAGTTAAAATAACGCTTAATTTCTTCATACTATCACCAATATAATGATATCATATTTTAAAATCTTATTCAATTAATATTTAAAAATATTAAATAAAAAATTCTATACAAATAGAATTTTTTATTAATTATTACCTTCGATAAATGAATCAATCAACTCAATATTATCATTAACTCGTATATTTTTAAAATTATTTTTATAATTATTATTAATAAAATTAATCAATATTATAGCAAATAAAACAATAGTTATTAAAAATTAAATAACCAATTCCTACACCTTTTAAAATCTTTAAATCCTTTTTTAATTTCCATAAACATAAAATCATTCTTCTAGATATCTTTTTTTACATTCTTCAATTAATTTTAAAGCTTTTTCTGTATCATAATAATCATAAACTTTTACTTCAATATTTTGTAAAGTTTTATAATTTTGAAAAAAATTTTTAATTTCTTCTAAAGTAAAGTTTGACAAATCATTTAAACATTTAACTTCATTATATCTAGGATCAACATTTACAACAGATATTAATTTATAATCTTCATGACCATTATCTATAACTGATAAATAACCAATTACTCTAGCTGGAACAATACATCCAGGAAAAGTTGGTTCAGATGAAATAACCAATATATCTAATGGATCACCATCATTAGCTAAAGTATTTTCAATATAACCATATTCAGCTGGATAACTCATAGCAGAGTATAATACTCTATCTAATTTAATACGATTAGTTTCTTTATCAATTTCAAATTTATTTTTTGTTCTTAAAGGTATCTCAATTACCGCATCTACAACGTTATTCATGATTATTCTCCTTAAAATTTTTAATAAATTCATTGTAAGCTTTAGTTTCCAATTTTAAATCATATTTTAATTTTTTATCAGTTAGTTGATTCAAAAATTGTTTTATTAATTCTGGATTTCTAACTAAAATAGGACCTAGTATATAAGTACCATAAAAATTATTATGTCTAATTATATCTGAATCAATATATTCACTATTATAACTATTATTATTAATGAAACCTAATATTTTATTATGATAAACTTCTTCCATTTTTCTTTTACCTTTTGTAACTTCATAATCAAATATATTTAACGCTTTAATATCTTCTATTTTTTTACCAAACATATCAACACTATTACCAGTTACTAACATAAATTTATTGTCTTCAATATATTTTTTTATATCATTTTTATATTTAGATAAATGTTTTAAAGCAATTAATAAATTATCTTCAGTACTTGAGCCAATATAAACTAAATCATATTTGTCAAATTCTAATTTATCATCTAAAGATAGATATAATATTTCATGTTTTATTTTATTATATTTTAAAATATTACTAATTATTTTAATATTTCCAGATTCACCATATAAATTAAGGAAATCATAATATAAATAAGCTATTTTCATAATAAACCTCTTTCTTTTAATTGATCAATATATAAATAATTTAAATCAAAATATAATAAACAATATAAATCTCCTTTAGCATGATTCATACAATAATCTAATGAATTATTATAATCTAAACAATATAAAAACTTTTTAGGATCAACATTAGCCGTTTTTAATCTAACAGCTAGATCATAAGCAAAAGGACCAATTAAAATAATTTTTTCAATACTTTTATCGTCTAGTAATTCAAAATTAATATCATATATCCAAGATATATCCTTTAAATCATATCTACCACTTATTCTAGTAAACCCAATAGCAACTGTTTTAGTACCTTTTTCTTTACTTACATATTCTAATGATTGATTATAAGATAAAGGTGTTTCATTTTTACTTAATAATAATGTACCTTTATTATTTTTTACTTTAAATTCATTTAATCTTTTAACTTTAGTTGATAAATTATTTAAAGATTCAACTATTTTATCTTTATCAACATTATCAATTCTAGCAGTAGTATAACTTGCTAAAATATTATATACATTATATAAAGCTGTATTATTTAATTTAATTATTTCATCTTCTACTTTTAATGTTTTATTTAATATACCTTCAAAATCACAATTAGGCCTATTATAATCATTATTAGGACAATGATAATACCCTAAATTACCATAATTGAAATAATCAAATATTAATTTTTTATGACATTTTGGACAATAAGCTAAATCTAAAGTATCAATTCTATTTGTTTTAGTAGAATATTTATTTTCTTTTAAACCATAATAAGTAATTTTATTTCTTTTACCTAATCCAAATTTTGTTACTAATGGATCATCAGCATTTAAAATTAAATGTGTTTTCTCATTAATACTTTTATCAATTTCTTTAAACACTAATTCAAAATGACCATTTCTAGCTAATTGATCTCTAGATAAATTATTAATAATAAAATATCTAGGAGTAATAAATTTAAATACTTCTTTAACATATCTTTCATCAACTTCAATAATTAAAGCATCAACTTTAGTTTTACCGTTTATTTTACTTGCTTCTATTACTGCACTAGTAACACCATCAATTAAATTGGATCCTTTTAAATTAGCCACTACCTTATAACCACTATGTTTATATATTTCATATAAAGTACCGGCAACACTAGTTTTTCCTGTTGTTCCAGTTACAAAAATAGTAGTTTTTGGCATTTCAAAATAATTTAAAATATTTTTATTTAATTTTAGAGCTATTTTGCCAGGAAAAGCTGTTCCTCTACCTAATTTATGTAATATAAAATAAGCTAGTTTAGATATCATAATTATTATACTATTCATTTATCAATCACCTAAATATATTATACCATTATTTGCAATAATTACTTTATTTATTTACATTTTTTTACAGAAAAAAAGCTATTTTTAAATAGCCTTTTAATTTTAAACATTAAATGTTTCTGTATATTCAATACCATTTACTGTATATGTAACTTTTACAGTCTTAGCTCCTGTTGCCCATACATACCAAGTATTTCCTACTTTATCGTTAAAAAATTCTTGACTGTATACTTTTTTTTCTTCATTGTTTACTTCAACTGTTAAGTTAGTTACAGCATTATTGAAATCAATATATACTTTTCCTTCCCAGAAACTTTTGTTAACAGTCACAACTGTCTTATCATATACTTTATGACCATCTAAATGCCATCCATCTGCTTGATATTTTAATACATACCATTCGATAGTATAAGCTCCGCCTTCATCTACACCATGACTAATTTCATTTAATGCATCTTTAGTAGATTGTGCTAAATATTTGAATACTTGTTCTTGACCTAAACCAACGATAACTGGATCAACACCATTTCTAATATCGTTAGCTTGTTCTTCAGTTAATCCACTAACATTGATAGTTAAAGATACTTTATTACCTTCTTCATCTTCTAAAGCATTGTAATAATAGTCAGTTGGGTAACCTTCACCATCTACAGGTCTTATGTATTGAGGTTTTAAAACATATGCATATGTACCACTAGCTTCTTGTTCTAAATAAATTGGTTTAATTACAACATCAGCAGTTACATTTGTATAATTTCCTTCCCAACCATTAAATACATAAATTTTTCCATTTGCTTCATATTCTTTAGTAATATTAGGTTCTTTAGCACTTTCACCTTTTTTAATTTCTTGAATAGAAATAACTTCATTATCTTTATCTAAAAATTTAACTGTGAAATATGCTGGATTTACTTTAATTGTTACTTTAATTCCTTCAACTACATTATAGTTTTTAGTATCTTCTGGAGTATATGTAACAGTAGTTTTATATTGTCCTTCTGTTAAAACTTTAGTAGTACTTTCTTCAAAAGTAAATCCTTTTGGTAATTCAACATCACCTAAAGTTTGACCTTCATTAGCTTCTAAATTAGAAGGAATAGTATAACTTGGATTTGCTTTAAGAATTTTATAATCTAAAGTCGAATTAGTCAAAGTATAGTTTCCATTAGATGTTACAGCAACTGCTGTATATGTTCCTGCATCTATAGCATTTCCTTCTTTTACATTAACAGTTATTTCAACACCATCTTCAACTAGTGCAGTTGGGATATGTTCATTACCATCATATGTATAATCGCCTCTATATATCCAAGTTACTTTCAATTCTTTAGCAACTATTTCATAATCTAAAGTTTCATTAGTTAATGTATAGTTTTTATTTGTTGTACTTGCTACTGCTGTATATGTTCCTACATTAATAGCATTTCCTTCTTTTACATCAATACTTATTTCAACACCATCTTCAGCTGTTGCTGTTGGTAATTGTCTTAAACCATTGTATGTAAATGCTCCTCTATATATCCAATATACTCTTGCTTCTTTTGGATTAATTGTCATTGTTGCTTTTAATGTAACTTCACCTTTATAATTTCCAGAACCTGTTATAATTGCTTCTACTTCATATGTTCCTACATTTACTTGTTCATTATTTTTATATGATACTGTAAATCCTTCTGGTAAATTATTTACTGATAATGATTTTGATGTTCCATCATAT
>CALVIQ010000066.1 GCA_944331815.1 uncultured Bacilli bacterium | reverse complement strand
GAAAGAATATAATAATAAAAAACTTACTTATGATGCTAATAAATTATTAGAATCAGAGATAACAAAAATTCAAAAACAAATAGATACATTAACTAAAGAAATAAGTAAATATGATACTTTGATAGAGAAAATTTATATTGATAAAGTAGATAATAAAATACCAGAAAAAACTTTTGATAGTTTGTTAAGTAATTATAATGAAAAATTAGAAATATCTTCTGCCAAGAAAAAAGAATTGTTAGAACAAAAAGAAAAAGTTGTGATGGCAATTAAGAGATTTGATTTTGAAAGTTGTAAAACTGCTGTAAGATCATTTCTTAAAACGAAAAAACCGAGTAGAGAATTGATTGTTAATTTAGTAGAAAAAGTAGAAATTGATAATGATAATAATATTAAGTTGTACTTTAAGTTTCCAGAATTAACATCATATTTAAGGTGATTTTTTTTAAAAACTTTTGTTTACCAAAAAACTTGCAACCATCATTTTAGTTTACCAAACAACTTGTAAGGGGAGTGACACTTCCATTTCTTTCATATGGTGGTTCTAGTTTATTAATTACATTATGTAGTATTGGAATTGTATTAAATATTAGTCGAAAATAATGTTAGAAATTATCAATATTTGTGATAGAATATATATAATTTTAAAAAGGAGATGTTGTATGAAAAAAAAGATACCTAATCAAACAATAAAAGAATTAGATTCAACTGAATCATTGGAATTATTAGAAGTTGTTAAGCACCTAAAAGTGCCTAATGCACCAGGAAAAACTGGTAATAATAAAATAATTGAGCATATTATTGGTCAAACTGTAATGTATACTGATGGAATTATAGCTGATATATCAGATAAATCAGTTAAAGATATTGAAGAGTATTATATTGATGAAACAAAATATGAAGATGTTGATACTTTAAAAACACGAAAAGTTTTATTAAAAAATTATACTTATGTAGTTGTTTATACAATAGTAAATGAAAAAAGAACAATTGGTAATGTATCAGGTTATTTTGATATAATAAAAAATGTAACTATATATTTAAAAGATATTAATGATGTAGTTGCTCTAAAGAATGCTAGAGATTTGATTGAAAGTATGCAAGTAATCGGTAAAAAGTTCCTTAACTAATTTTGTTCTATCAAGTAATACTTGTCAGCTAAATTCCTATGAAGAATTTGCACCAAAAATTTATTTAAAAAAAGATTAATAATAATGTGTTATTAATTTTTTTGTGGTATAATTAAATTAGGAGATAGGGTTATGAAAGAATATTTAGATTTTTCTAAAAATATCGCAATATATGCAGGTAATATAATAAAACAATATTATAATAATTTTACAGTTTCTTATAAAGAAGATAAAACAGTTGTTACTATTGTTGATAAAAAAATAAATAGGTATTTAATTGAACAAGTTAAAGAAAAATATAAAAATCATTCTGTAAGTGGTGAAGAAGAAAGTTATAATAATAATAATAATAGTGAGTATGTATGGGTTTGTGATCCGTTAGATGGAACGGGGATGTATGTTAATCATATACCAGTATTTGTTTTTTCTTTAGCTTTAGTCCATAATGGTGAACCTATTGTTGGGGTTGTGTATGATGTTAATGAAAATAAGATGTATTATGCAGTAAAAGGTAAGGGAGCTTATTGTAATGATATCAAAATAAGTGTTAATGATAAAAAATTAGGCGAATTAGGTTATAGAACAAATGTAGAAATATTTAATAATAATATTGTTGATGAAATATCTTTAATTAAAGAACTGAAAAATAAATCAAAAATTTCATCCATTGGAAGTGTTGCAAGAAGTTGCATGGCTATAGCTAGTGGATATTTTTCCTGTGATATCTTTCCCGGAACAAAACACGGAAATTGTGATATTGCAGCATCTTATCTTATAGTAACTGAAGCAGGTGGTCAAATAACAGATTTATATGGTAATAATCAAAGATACGATTCAGATATTAAAGGCGCTATCATAACAAATAAAATATCACATAATGCAATATTAGAAATAGTTAAAAAATATTTAAAATAGTAAATTTTTATTAGAAAATTGTTATAATATAATAAAGAGGTATGTTGTATGAGAATTTTACATTGTTTTAATTGGAAATTAAAAGATATAATTCCTATTTTAAAAGAAGTTAAAGAACAAGGCTTCGATGCAATTCAAATTAATCCTATTCAACCATTAAAAGAAGATGGATTGAAAGAATGGTGGATGTCTTATCAACCGATAGGTTTTAGTATTGGTAATTATTTTGGAACTAAAGAAGATTTAAAATTATTATGCAATGAAGCTGCAAAATATGATATTAAAATATTTGCTGATGTTGTTATAAATCATATGGGAGCAGCAATTGATGATAATTTTAAACCTCATCCAAAAGTTGATCAAAAATTACAAAAACCAGAATATTGGAAGAACAAGGTTAGAGTTAAAGATTGGAAAAATAGACAAGATGTTATTCATAATTGTATTGATTTGCCAGGATTAAATGTTTATCATAAAGATGTAGAAGATATGATAGTAATATTTTTGAATGAATTAGTAGATTGTGGAATAACGGGGTTTAGATTTGATGCAGCTAAATCGATAGGATTACCAAGTGAAGGATATAGATTTTGGCCAAATATAATTTATCGTTTAAAAAAATATGGATTATTTTTATATGGAGAAGTTATATTTGAAGAAGACATAAAAATACGAGATGAATATGCAATGTATATGCATTTATTAGGAAATTATGATTGTTCTAACAAGAATCAAATGGTTAAATATATAGAAAATCACGATACATTTTTAAGTGATGATAAGCTAGGATATAGCAAAAATTGGCCGAGTAAATTAATAGTAGATGAATACTGCAATTTAGTTAAATATTATGAAAATACATTATTTTATATAAGGCCATTTGATGATTCTTGGCAAAGTGAAAAAATAAAAAAAGCTCAAATTAAAGAAAAAAGTAAAATTATGACATTAAAAAAATAATTCACTTTTTCTTTTCTTATGATAAAATATTAATAAAAAAAGGAGAAAATATGATAAAAGCTAAACAACAAGGATTATTAATAGTTATTTCAGCACCTTCTGGCGCAGGAAAAGGAACAATTATAAATAAAATGTTAGAAAAGAATAATAATTTGTGGTTATCAATTTCTGCTACAAGTAGGCCAATGCGATCTAATGACAAAGAAGGACAAACATATTATTTTTATACAAAAGAACAATTTGAAGAAAAAATAAAGGAAAATTATTTTTTAGAATATGCACTATATGCGGATAATTATTATGGAACTCCTAAAAATTTTATACAAGAACATTTGGATAAAGGTCAAGATGTTATATTGGAAATAGAAATACAAGGTGCAATGCAAATAAAAAAATTAATCCCAGAAGCATTATTTGTGTTTATAATGCCTCCTTCTTTAAAAGAATTGAAAAAAAGATTAGTAGGAAGAGGAACGGATAGTAAAGAAAAAATATTAGAAAGATTTAAAATTGCATATAATGAAATAAACGAAGTTACAAAATATAATTATGTTGTAATTAATGATGAAATAGAAGAAGCAACTGAAAAAATATTATCAATAATTAGGGCAGAAAAATGTAGAGTAGATAGAATAGAAGAAGTGTTTTTAAATACTGAAGAAGAGTATATGCATGAAATGTTAGTTGATAAAGAACTAGATAATGAGCCATTAAATATAAACTAAAAAATATGGATTTCTCCATATTTTTTTAATTTATTCTAGTTATAGAAACACATCCAGAATATAAATCATTTGGTACTAAATCAAAATCTACATCTGAAGCATTAACTAATCTATAACTTCCACCAGCAGTTGCTTCAAAAATAGCATTTCCATTGATTGTTCCAGTTTGACAACATGATACTTTGTTATGTGTTGATGAGTGAGCAATTAATTCAACATTTGGCCAGAATTTTCTAAATTCTATACTTAATGCTTTATCTTCACAGTCTTTTCCTTTATTTCTAACATTAACCCACCAATGAATTATATAAATTCCTTTTTCTGGTATTGAAAAATCACCAGTTATAGGGTTATATGATATTTTATTTGATAAATTAGTATTTTGAAATAAGATTGGATTTTGTTTAGGAACTGTTGAATTTGATAAATCGTGTACCATAGCATAACTTTGGAATGATGAACCTGTAGGTCCGGTAGGCCCAGTAGCACCAGTAGCTCCTTGAGGTCCGGTACATCCTGTACAACCACATGGTCCAGTAGGTCCGGTTGGCCCAGTAGGCCCAGTTGGACCAGTAGACCCAGTTTCACAAATATCAATTAAACATTTTATTACTTGACAAAGACAATCATTATCACAATTGGAATTGTATTCATTTAAATTGTTATCCATATTTAATTCTCCTTTCAGTAATATACTATGACATAATATAAAAACTGAATATACTAATAACTATAATAAATGATTATAATTTTTATTTACACCTATAAGAATAAATGTTAAAATTTTTATAGGTGGTATTATGGAAAAAATTATATTTCATATTGATGTTAATAATGCTTTTTTATCTTGGACAGCAATTGAATTATTAAATAATGGTTATAATTATGATATTAGAAATTCTTATGCTGTAATTGGTGGAGACCCTAAAGCTAGAAAAGGAATTGTATTAGCTAAATCAAATTCTTGTAAAAAATTAGGAATTTATACATCAATGAATCTATATGAAGCAAAAAAGAAATGTAGTGTTTTGAAAGTATATCCACCTAATTATAAATTTTATAGCGAAATGAGTAATAAATTATTTAATTTATTAAGTAAATATACACCAGATATTGAAATAGCTAGTATAGATGAATGCTATTTAGATTATGGTAAAGTAAAAAAATTATATGGAGATCAATTTGAATTTGCTAAGAAAATTCAAAAAGAAATATATGATACATTAGGATTTACAGTAAATATAGGTATAGCAAACAATAAATTGTGTGCTAAAATGGCAAGTGACTTTAGTAAACCTAATAAAATTCATACTTTATATAACTATGAAATAGAAAATAAAATGTACCCATTACCAATAAATGATTTATTTATGATAGGTAAAAAAACGAGTGAAAAATTAATTAATTTAGGTATAAATACAATAGGTGATTTAGCTAATTTTTCATATGAAAAATTATATGCTTATTTTAAGAACCAAACTAATTTTTTAATTAACCAAGCTAGAGGAATTGATAATAGTGTTGTTGATAGTAATACTTATGTACCAAAAGGAATAAGTAACGAAATTACTTTAGATAAAGATGTTATTAAAAAAGAAGATTTATATCCTTATTTATTAAATTTATGTGAGTCAGTAAGTATAAGATTAAGAAAACAAAATAAATATGCAACTGTAATATGTGTTGTTTTGAAAGATAATTATTTTAAAAGAAAATCTCATCAAAGAAAATTGGATAATGCAACTAATGTTACTAATGAAATATATAAAATAGCTAAAGAAGTATTAATTGAAATGTGGAATGATGAAAGAATTAGATTAATTGGTGTTAGATTAGATAAATTAGTTAATAATATAAATTATCAAGTATCTTTGTTTGAATCGGAAAATAATGTTGATTCTAAAATAGATAGTGTTATAGATAATTTAAAAGAAAAATATGGTAATAAAATAATAACTAAAGCAAGTATGAAAAATAACAAAAATCAATCAAAAAAATTATAAATTTGTATGGCAATCGCTTAAAAATTAATTATGTAATATTAATTGATATTTGGAATTACATCAAATATCAATTTTTCTATGTTTTTAAAATCTAACATATATCTTGTAATTTTTCTTTGTAGTGGAACTTTACCAAATCTATTATCTAAACTAGCTAAATTAAATACTATTTTTCGCATTATTGAAAGATTATTTATTGAATTTTTCATTCTATTTCTTGAGTGATCTTCATCCAAAATTACATCTAATTTCCAATGTAATCCACATTCTATATTCCAATGATCTCGTATTGTTTCAATTAGTTTTTCTATACTTATATGATAATCTATTATATAATAATTTTCAGTTAATATTGATTCATCATTATATGTTCTTGTAACTTTAGTATAAGCAACCGCTCTAACCGTTTTCCATTTTTCTTTATCTTCAATTTTAGATACGTTGTAGCATAAAAAATATTCTCTTTCTTCTATTCTTCCATGATTTTTTTCTATTGTTTTTTTGTATTTGATTTCATTATTGCCATATAAATTATTATAACTATCAAATTGACTTTTAATTTGTTTTCTTAATTCTTTTTGATTATCTTTTACAGGTAAAACATAATGTCCTTTTTTATTTACAATTTTATTTATAATATTCTCTTGTGTTCCAATAGCATCTATAGTAATTATTGCATCCTTAATATCCAATAAATCTAACAAATCAGGAATTGCAGTTATTTCATTTGATTTATCATTTACTTTAATTTGGCCTATTGATAAACCAATTTCTCCTATAAATGCAGATACAATATATGGTATATTTCCATTATTAATTTTATCTGTAGCACTTTTTATTGCTTTACCATCTATACTTATTTTTTTACCTGTCTTCTCTTGTAAAATTTCTTTTGTCCATTCAATAAATATTTGCATAAATTTTTCTGAATCAATTGATGCAAAAAGATCTGATAAACAATCATGTGACGGCGTACCATTTTCTAAACCTAATAATTCTTTAAAATAATCTTCTTTCAATTTCATAAAATCAGCAATATTTACATAATCTTTTAATCCACATAATAGCCCATATATTGTCATTATCAATATATCTATTAATTTATATTTTTTTCCTCTTACATCTCTTGGATCTTCTAATACTTCAAATTTCTTAAATAAATTCATAATTAAACCAACTCACTTTTTATCTTGATTTAATTATACACTATTTATTTTAATTTTTTAAGCGATTGCCATACAAGAACAAAAGTCAAATAAATTTGACTGCATCTAATCTCACGATTAGATATTTCTCCTTCTTAGGTGTCTTTTGCTTTTTCCTCCAGAGACTAATTTCCGATAGTCGCTACCGTACTTAGTTTTATTTTATCTTTTTTGCAGTGAAATTTTTTTGATGTTTGTTCTATATAAACAACTTAGTATTATTTATTAACCCTTCCCACATTATATTTATTGCTGCATTGATATCTCGATCATTTTCATTGTTGCATTTTGAACATGTCCATTTTCTTTTGTTTAAATCTTTTACTTCATTATTTTTATTATTACAATGACTACATATTTGGCTACTTGGGTAATATGTATTTATTTGATAAAAATGTTTATTTTGCCATTTACTTTTGTATTCTAATTGTCTTATTATTTCACTTAAACTTGCATCAGAAATATATTTGGACATTTCTTTTTTTTCAATCAATTTTTTTGTTTGTAGGGTTTCAGTTATTATTAAGTCGTTACTATTTACTATTTCTTTTGTTATTTTATGTATTATGTATTTTCGCGCATTTTTTAATTTCTTATATGTTTCTTTTATTTTGTTTTTTATTTTATAATAATTTTTGCTACCTTTTATTTTTTTACTTAACCATTTTTGTAAGTTTTTTATTTTGTTTTCATATTTTGTTATATATTTTTTGTTTTCGTATTTTTCACCAAAACTTGTTATTACTAAATCTTTTACTCCTAAGTCTATTCCAACTATTGTTTTTGGTATTATATTTTTCTTTTCTAAATCTTCTTCATATAATACTGATACATAGTATCTATTTATTTCTTTGCTTATTGTTGCGTTTATTATTCTTCCTTTTATTTCTTTTGTTTTTCGATATTCTCTTATTTTCATATTCTTTAATTTTGGTAAGGTGATTGTTTTATTTGTCATATCTAATTTAATATTTTCATATATTCTATTTTTATAGAAGTTTTTTATATAGTTTGTTCGGTAACTATTTTTGCTGTATTTATCTTTATATTTTGGATAATTTTTTGTTCTATAAAAATTTTTAAATGCATTTTCTAAATCAAATATAGTAGTTGTTAGTGCCATACTATCTACTTCCATTAACCATGGATATGTTTGTTTTAAAAGTGGTAATTCTTTTATACAATCTTTTTTTGTTTTAGTTATTTTGTTTTCTTTATATAATTTTTCTTTTTCATACAACATTGTATTATAAATAAATCTAGTGCATCCTAAAGTTTTATTTATTAATTCTTGTTGTTCTTTACTAGGATATAACCTAAATTTATAATTTTTATATATTTTCATTTTATCACCACCGTGAATTAATTTTATCAATTAAACATATGTTTGTCAATGAGCTTGTTTAAAATTTTGCAAAGCACTTTCCTAATATATAAAAAAAGAATTATTTTTGTAATTCTTCTTCAATTCTTAATAATTGATTATATTTACATATTCTATCTGTTCTTGATAATGATCCTGCTTTAATTTGACCTAAATTAAGTCCAACTGCTAAATCCGCAATCATTGTATCTTCTGTTTCACCACTTCGATGAGAAATAATTGTTTTATAACCATTTTTCTTAGCTAATTCAATAGTTTCTAATGTTTCAGTAATTGTTCCTATTTGATTTACCTTTAATAGAATAGCATTACCAGCTTTATGATCTATTGCATATTGTAAATATTTTTTATTAGTTACAAACAAATCATCACCTACTAATTGAATTTTATCACCTAATTGTTTAGTAATTTCAACAAATCCATTCCAATCGTCTTCATCTACTGGATCCTCAATAGAAACAATTGGGTAATTAGAACATAATTCTTTATAAAATTCAATTAGTTCATTGATATTTAATTTTCTATTTTCACCTTTTAAATTATATAAACCATCTTCATAAAATTCACTTGCAGCAATATCTAACCCAATATTAACATCGACACCAGGTATGTAATTTGCTTTAGTAATTGCTTCAACTATTATATCTAATGCTTCTCTATTGCTTTTTAAATTTGGAGCAAAACCTCCTTCATCACCAACATTAGTATTATATCCTTTTTCTTTTAATACTTTTTTTAATGTATGAAATACTTCTGAACCAATTCTTAATCTTTCTTTAAACGTATATGCATTAGGAATAATCATAAATTCTTGAAAATCTAAATTATTATCAGCATGAGCTCCACCATTTATAATATTCATCATAGGTAATGGTAAAATTGTTCCATCACCAACATAACGATATAATGGTTTATTAGTTACTATACTAGCAGCTTTTAACACTGCCATTGATACACCTAATGTTGCATTAGCACCTAAATTACTTTTATTTTCAGTTCCATCTAATTCAATTAAAGTTTTATCAATTAATTTTTGATTCATAGCATCCATGCTAATCAATTTTTCTCTTATAATAGTATTAATATTATTAACTGCTTTCAATACACCTTTACCCATATATCTTGAATCATTATCTCTTAGTTCTAAAGCTTCACGACTACCAGTAGAAGCACCACTTGGTACAATTGCACGACCTAAAATACCATTTTCTAAAATAACATCAACTTCAACTGTTGGATTTCCTCTTGAATCTAATACTTCTCTACCTCTAATATCTTTAATTATCATAAATATTAATCCTTTCAATTGTTATATAAACCTTTAATATTAGTTTTTGCTAAAATATGATTTTTCATACTTTCTTTTAATTCATTATAACTAAAACCTTCTCTTAAATTTAATAAACAATCTAAAGCATAAACAGTTATATCATAATAATGAGGTTTATTAGGTGGTGCCATACCACCATAGTTGTTTCTACCATAATCATTTTTACCTTCAATAAAATTATGATTATTTAAACTAGCATTTTCTTCCAAATATGGTTCAGTTAAATTTGCTACTAGCCAATGAACAAAATCATAACCACACACTTCAATAGCATCAAAATCTTCAATTATTACAGCAAAGGATATTGTTTCTTTTGGATAATCAATAAATTCTAAAGGAATAGATAAATTTATATTTCCTCTTTTTCCATATTTATCTAAAATTATACCATCAATAATACCTTGACTTTTTATTTGCATTTTGTTTCCTTTCTTATTTTTATATACTCATATATACTTCTTATGTAATTTATAATATATAATTTTTTATCTAAATTAATTTCTAATTTAGCCAGTTCTAATTCCATCTCTTCTGGCAAATTTTTTAAATTATTTATAATATCTTCTACACATTCAAAATAGTTATCAGTTATATAATTAATAATATTAGATATTTTAAAATATTGATTTCCAACACAACAGTGTGGTGATCCAATTGATTTAAAACTACTAAATGATAAACCATTATCGTAAGAAGGTGGTAGTCTATATTGTTTAGTTTTTTCATTAAATATTAATCCAATATTTTCTAATTTAGCATCAAGATTATCAGTTATACATTTACCAAATAATATTCTTAAATAATCTTTTTTTATTTGCTCAAAATTAGATATCATATGAAGATTAGCATATTTATCAAATACTTGTTTAAAACACATATCCAACTCTTTATTTTCATCTTTATCTCTCACTACTGTCCAGTCGTAAATATCATAAGAAACATCAGCTTCATCATTCAAAAAACTAGTAACTAAGCAACAATTTTTACCAGATAAATTATCAATTCCTAATTCCACATTAACACATGAAATATTTAATTTTTTTAAAATAATACTAGTTAAATATTCCATGATATCTTGATCATTATTTTCACTTACTTTAACTAATTTTTTAACGCCATTATCAATAACCCAAAATTTTTCAAAAACTGCTTTTCCTCTTATTTCAATTTTTAAAAATTCTAATTTTGAAACATCAATTCGTCCCATATAATCATACTCTCTCTTTAATATGTTTTATCATAATTTTATCAGTTATTAACTCACCATTTTCATTTTTCATGAGCTCAATATCACTATATCTATTTTTAAAAGTTAAAAATAAATTTTTACTTCTATAAATTTTATTAATATCACTCATATCAGGAAAAGGTCTAAATCCTAAATCGATAACTTCTTTTATATTATTATTATATTTAAAATACCACAATTTATCATGAATTAAAAATCCAATTACTTTTTTATGTTTGTTATTATAACTATGCCAATAAACATAAAATACTTCCATAAATCACCTCAAATTATTAATTACCCATTTAAAGTCATCTCCTCTATCTTCAAATTTTTCATATTGATCCCAAGATGCACAAGCTGGACTTAACAATATAACATCATCTTCTTTTGAATTATCATAAGCAAAAATTGTAGCTTCTTTTAATGTATCCTTTTTATAACATAATATATTATTCTTATTACAAAAATCTAGTATTCTATCTTTTGTTTCTCCATAACATACAACAAATCTTACATTTTTCATATGTGGTAATAATTCATCAAAAGAATGTCCCCTATCTAATCCACCTAATAATAAAATAGTAGAACTATTGAATGAATCTAAAGCAATAATTGTAGAAGTTACATTAGTTGCTTTTGAATCATTATAAAATTGTCTTTTATTTAACTCTTTTACAAATTCTAATCTATGTTCTACACCAGTAAAATTAGTTAATACTTCTTTTATAACTTCATTAGAAATATTAAATTGTTTTGCAACTACAATTGCACACATAATATTTTCATAGTTATGATTACCTTTTAATTTAATATCACTTAATTTAATAATTTCTTCATTATAATAAATTGCATCATTTTTAATGCATATATCACAATCATTAGAAGAAGAAAAATAAACTTTTTTAGATTTAATATCATTAGTTAAATCAACAACATCTTGATTTCCGCCATTTAAAATAGCTAAATCTAAATTTGTATGATGATTAAATATTTTTTTCTTACATCTTTTATAATTTTCATATGTTTTAAAATGATCTAAATGAACTGGAGTTAAATTAGTTAAAATACCAATATCTGTTTTAAAATCATCAAAATCATGTAATTGTTGAGCTGATAACTCAATTACAATTATTTCATTTTCTTTTAATTCATTTAATAAAGAACACATAGGAAATCCTATATTACCGCCTAAATGAACTGGTAAATTAGCTTGTTTTAATATTTCATAAGTCAAAGTTGTTGTCGTAGTTTTACCATTACTTCCTGTTATTGCAATTATTTTAGTATTTTTTGGTAAATAATGATAAGCAACTTCTAATTCATTAATAACCGGAATATTTAATTCTTTTGCTTTCAAACATACCTTGTGATCCAATTTTATACCAGGATTTTTAACAACATAAGAAAAACTATCATCTAGTAATTCTTCAGGTTTATCAGTTATTATTAAATCAATCCCCATTGTTTTTAATTCTTTTACTTTTTCATTATCTTGTTCTTTCATATCGGTAATTATAATATCACAATTATGATTAGCTAACACTTTAGCTACTTCATAACCAGATCTTGCCATACCTAATATAAACATTTTTTTATTATTATACATTTTTATCACCTATTACATTATATCATTTTTTTATAAAAAAAGAAAAAATTGTAATATTTTATACAATTTTTATAAATTATTTAATTTTTCTTTTACTAATTTATTAACTAAAGACATATCAGCTTTACCTTTTAGTAAAGGAGAAATCTTACCCATAATTTTTCCAGTATCAGCTGTACTAGTAGGATTAACTTCATTAAAAACTTCATCAATGACTTTATTAATTTCTTCTTCATTCATCATGGCAGGCATATATTTTTCTAATATAGATATTTCTTTTTCTGTTTGCTTAATTAATTCAACTCTACCACTTTTTTCTAAATCAGAAATAGTTTCTTTTCTTGTCTTTATTTGTTTAGAAATTACTGCAACTACTTCTTCATCATTTAATTCTCTTTTTTTATTAATTTCTTCTAATTGAATAGCACCTTTAACCATTCTTACCACATTAAGTAAATCTTTATTTTGATTTTTCATTGCATTTTTTAAATCAATCAATATTCTTTCTTTCATATATTATCCCTTTCTTATATTAAAAAAGCCCAAAGGCTTAATTATAATTTCTTTCACGGCGACGACTATTTTTTATAGCTTCTTTTTTAGCTTCTCTTCTTCTTTCTCCAGGTTTACTATAGTGTTCTCTTTTTTTTACTTCTTTTAGGAGGCCATCTTTAACATTTTTTTGTTTAAACATTTTTAACGCACCATCAACATTACCATTTTTAACTACAACTTTTGACATATGATCCCTCCTTCCACACAACTAATTGTGATTATATCACTTTTTTCTTTATTTTACAATAGTTTTTTTTAGAAAAATAACGAAAAAGAATGATTTTTATCATTCTTTACATAGGGCAAGAAGTTAAGCATCTAATAGAAGAACCTATTAAATTACCAAATTTAAATATTATTTCCACACAAATAGGAAACAATGGCAATAAAATTAAAATTATAACTGCAAATATGATTTGTTTATAATAATTTTTTATTATACTGGACACATCGAACCTGATATTGCTCTTCTAATAGCGCTACCTAAACTTCTTCCAACATCCATAATTGCATTAATACCTTTATAAATCGAACTTAATAAACTGCCTGTAATATTGATTCCACCTACTATTTGTAATAATTCTTCTTTTTCTAACATCTTTTCACCTCCTAATTGCACTTAAGTGGTCTTATATAACCATCAATTACACCAATTAAAAATATAACTCCAGCACCAATTAATAAACCTGTACCTAAACTTAATCCACCACCAGATATTTTTTGTAGTTCTTTTGTTTCTAACTTTTCCATTTTTTCAATCCTTTCTTTAATTCTTGATAAATTGTTGTTTTACCATTTTTTAACATTACATTAATAATATTATTTTCAATTAAGTATTTTTCTTTTAAATTAATTTTTAATTTTACTTCATAACATATTTCATTATCATTAACAAAATACTCATCACTTATAGAAAAAATTTCAAAATCATACTTTAAATCATCTACTAATAAAATACTTTCTGATAATTCATTTATTTTATCTTTTGGAACATAAATAATAGTATAAAATGAATCATCAATTTTTTTGATATAGCCAAAATATGAATTGTATATATTGTACTCATAATTTAACGAAATAATTATAAATAAAATAAAACTAATAATTAGAAATAATAACCATATAATAATTGCTTTAGATGTTGTTTTATTGATTATATATGTATAGTTATTATGTATTTTTGGATAAATCATCAACTATTTTTCCTTTCTCTATTTTTATCACTTTATCAAATAAATCAATATTATCCAAACGATGTGATATAAAAATTATCGTTTTATCTTGATATTCTTTCAAAATATTTTTTATAATTATTCGTTCCATATTCGTATCAACTTGACTTAATCCTTCATCAATTATTAAAATGTCAAAAGGATTTGCTAAAGCACGACTTAAAATTATTCTTTGTTTCTCACCACCTGATAAATTAAAACCATTTTCTTCGATTAAAGTTTTATAACCTAATTGATTTTTTTTTACTATTTCATCAACCAAACATATTTTAGCTACTTTATAAATATCGTTACCTATATTGTTTTCGATAGTATCAGAAAATAAAATTTCATTTTGTGATACATAAACAATATTATTTAATTTGTAGTCATTAATATCAATATCTCCAATATATACCTTATCTCTTTTGATTTCATAATTTTGTTTTAAAATTTTAAATAAAGTACTTTTCCCACTACCGCTACTTCCTAACACTATAACTTTGCTTTTACTTTTTATTGTTAAATTAATATTAGATAAAACATTACTAATATCATCAAAACTATAACTTAAATTTTTAAATACAATATCTCCAATAATTGATTTACCTTTAGAATCATTTTTTTTATAATATAAATATAATATTTTTTTTAATGATATATTTGCTTGTCTCAAATTATTATCTAAATCAATAATGTTTCTTATCGGACTTAAAAAATAAATAAGTAAAGAATTAAATGATAATAATATACCTATGGTTATTTTATTATCTATTACTAACATAATACCTACTAATATAATTACAATAAATCCAATATTATTTATTAATTCTTTTAATAAATATTGATAATTATAATACTCATCTAAATCTTTTAATTTATTAGAATAAGTAGCATATTTATCTTCAAAATTACTTATAATTTTATTTTCAATATTACACCCTTTTAAAGTTTCATAGCCATTTATTGATTCTACCATATAAGAAGTTACCAAAGATTTATTTAATATAGTTTCATCAATTAATTCATTAAATTTATTTCTAAATATAATTATTATTAATAAATATAAAAGCATAATTATTAAACTTATAAAAAATAAAGTTGAATTTAAAATATACATAATTATTAAAGATAAAATAGTAAGTGGTAAATCGATAAATAAACTTAAAGCAACTTTAGCAATCACTTGCCTGACAGCTTCTAAATCATTTATTTTTGATATTATTTCACCTGTTGTATTATTTTTATAATAACGATAAGGGAGATTTATTATTTGTTTAAAAGTATTGAAAGTAAGATTAAAATCTATTTTTTGATTAATTATAATTAATATTTTATTTCTTAAAAAATCAGATACTATTTTTAATATATAAACAAATAAGAATAATATAAATATAAGTATAATTTTTGGTTTAGAAAACATAATATTATCAATCATATATTGCATATAAAATGATGTGATAATAGAAAATATTGTAATAAAAATAGATATAATAATAACTTGAGCCAATTGATTAGTTGAGGTATGAATCATTTCTTTTATAAATTTTATACATGAGTTATTTGGGGTATTTGTTATTTTTTTAATAGGATATAAATAAATGAGAATATTATTAAATATTTTGTTAAATTTTTCATATGAACAATATTTATGATTTCCAATTGGATCATTAATTAATAACTTTCTATTTTTAAAATCTATTTTTTCGATTACAACATAATGTTTGTAGGAGTTATTTATAATTACATGAGCAATACAAGGAAGTATTACGTTTTCTTTTTTTAAATCATCCAAATTACATTTAATTCCATAACTTTCAAAGCCAAGTTTTTTACTAGCCTCAATTAAATGATAGGCAGTTGTTCCTAATTTATCCGTTTTACACATTTCTTTTAAATCATTAATATCAACATTACCTTTATAATATTTAATTATATTAAGTAAACAACTTGGTCCACAATCTTTAAAACCTTCTTGCTTAATTCTTTTAAACACTTTTTTACCTCCCTACTAGTTATATTAGACAAAAGTATAGTGAATTCCTGCAAAAATCAAAAAAAATATAATATTTTGACAAAAATATATAAAAAATGTATAATTATATAGTTAATTTACAAATGAAAGGAGGTTAAAATGTTTAAAGAAAATGTCACTAAAATATTTGCTTTAGGTGGTTTAGGTGAAGTTGGAAAAAATATGTATTGTATTATGCATGAAAACGAAATAATTATAATCGACGCTGGTGTAACATTTCCAGATGATGTTGTAGGAGTTGATTATATTATTCCTGACTTTACATTTTTAAAGAAAAATGAAAGAAAAATCAAAGCTTTATTTATAACTCATGGACATGAAGATCATATTGGAGCAATACCATTTTTATTACAAAATGTTAATATTCCATTTATTTATGCACCTAATCAAGCAATTGGATTAATTAGAAAAAAATTAGAAGAAAGAAATATTCAATATAAAAATTTATTTGTTTATAATGAAAAATCAAAAATAAAATTTAAACATATGATGATTGAATTTTTTATGACAACCCATTCTATTCCTGATAGTCATGGTATATGTATTCATACACCTAATGGAACAATAGTTGAAACAGGGGATTTTAAATTTGATTTAACACCAATTGGTCCTATGGCTAACATTCATAAAATGGCGGAAATTGGTAAAAAAGGAGTAACTTTATTATTAAGTGAAAGTACTAATTCCTTAAATGAAGGTTTTTCAATAAGTGAATCTAAAGTTGATGAAGCTTTATCTGATATATTTAAAAAACATCATGGAAGAATTATTATAGCTACTTTTGCTTCTAATATATATCGACTTAAACATATTGTTGATACATGTAAAAGAAACAATAGAAAAATTGCTATATTTGGTAGAAGTATGACTAATAATATTGAAATTTCTATTGAAGGTGGATATATTAAAAATAAAGATATATTTATTACACCTGAAGAAGCAAATAGTATGCCTGATCATAAAGTTTGTTTACTATGTACTGGTTCACAAGGTGAACCACTAGCTGCCTTAAGTAGAATTGCTAATGGAAATCATAAACAAATTAAATTGAAAGGTAATGATACGGTTGTATTTTCTTCATCAGCTATTCCTGGTAATGCAGTAAGTATTTCAAGAACTATTAATAAATTATACTTGAAAGGTGTCAAAGTGTATACTAATACTTCTTTATCAGATGTCCATACTTCTGGTCATGCTAATGAAGAAGAATTAAAACTTATGATTAGATTAATTAAACCAAGATATCTCATGCCAATTCATGGAGAATATAGAATGTTAAAAAGACATGCAGACATTGGAATAATGTGTGATATACCTAAACAAAATACATTTATTTTAAGTAATGGTGATGTATTAAATATGAAAAATGGTAAAGTTAGTTTAGGTGAAAAAATAGATACTGGTAACTCATATGTTGATGGTAATCGAATTGGCAATATGAATAATGTTGTTATGAAGGAACGAAAAGCAATGAGTCAAGATGGTATTGTAATAGTTACTTTACCTATAAAAAATAACAAATTGGTTATTAATCCTAGTGTAACAACACGTGGATTTATATTAGTTAATGATAATATGGAATTACTTCATAATTTAGAAAACAAAACTAAAAATATTGTTGAAAATAAAAATATTAACGAATTAAAATCTATAGTTATTTCAGAATTGTCTGAATATATATATAATATAACTGGAAGAAAACCAATTGTTTTACCTGTTATAATGGAAATAAATTAAAAATGTACACAAATGTGTACATTTTTTATATTTTTTTAGAATATTTAAAATTATTAATTAAAATATAAACTTTGTTAGGAACAGATTTTTCTGATAACATTTTTTTATTTTTCTTATTTAATTCAATAACTTTTTTTACTCTATTTTTAAACACTTTATTTTGTATTATTTCAGGCATCTCATTTAAAATTGCATTCAAACTTGCAAAATAAAATTCATTATGTATCAACTCATTAATTTCTTTACCAAAATCTTCTTCACCAATTGCATCAGTGTGATATATAAGAAACATAAAATCAAAACTAATTGATTCTCTTATAAATCTATTTAATTCATTATTAGAACGTTTAAATTTAAATAAACCTTCTAAACTATTAAATCTTTTTTTTAATTCATTGTCATATAATAAAAATTCATTAGTATTTTTAGCAATATTTAATTTTAAAATCAATTCATTAAAAATATTATTATAATAATTTTTAGTATTTTCATCTTCATAAGTAGCTTTATTTTTAATATATGATATTATCGTATATATTTTATCTATCATATATTGATTAAGTATTTTTACTTCTATATAATATTCTATTAAATTTATAAATTCCAAAATGAAATCAGTATTAAAAATATAAAAATCATATTTTCCTTTTCTTACATCTTCATATACTAAATCATTGTATAAAATTCCTTGAATAAATTTGTCATAAAAATAATTATTATAATCATTAGGCATTCTTAATCACCTTATATATTTCTTTAAAATTTTTTACTTTTATAAATTTAATATTATCTTTAACTTCTTTAGGAAGATCACTAATATCATTGTCAAAAGGAATAATTATTTTTTTTATTCCACTTCTTAATGCACCAATTGATTTTTCTTTTAAACCGCCAATTTCTAAAACATGACCTCGTAAAGTTATTTCACCAGTCATAGCTAAAAATGATGGAATTTTTATATTTGTTAAAGCACTCAAAATAGCTAAAGTTAAGGCAATTCCAGCACTTGGTCCATCTTTTTTTATTGCTCCTTCAGGAACATGAATATGTATATCATTATCAAACATTTCATAATTAATTTTATAATATTTATGATTAGCTTTTAAATAACTTAAAGCAATATTAGCGCTTTCTTTCATCACATCACCTAAACTACCAGTCAAAATTAAATTTCCTTTACCCCTATAGTAATTAACTTCAATAGGCAATACATCTCCACCAAAAGGAGTATAAGCTAATCCATTTACAACACCTACTTGTTCTTTTGATTTTTCATTATACTTATATTTTTCTTTTCCCAAATATTTATTTAAATTTTTTTCTATTATATTTATTTTATTTAATTTTATATTATTTACAACAATTTGTGTAACAATTTTTCTTATTATTTTATCTAATTGTCTTTCTAATTCTCTTACTCCTGCTTCTTTAGTATAATTTCTTATTATCGTTAATATAGTTGAATCATCAATAGAAATAAAATCTTTATTCAAACCATTTTTAGATATTATTTTAGGAATTAAATATTTACGTGCAATATCTATTTTTTCATATTCAGTATATCCTGATAAATTAATTATCTCTAATCGATCTTTTAATGGTTCAGGAATATTTTCAATATAATTTGCGGTCAAAATAAAGAAAACATTTGATAAATCATAATCCTCCTCAATATAATTATCACTAAAATATTTATTTTGTTCTTTATCTAAAATATTTAATAAACAACTTGTAGGATCACCTTTATAATCACTACTCATTTTATCAACTTCATCAATTAAAAACAAAGGATTGTTTGATTTAGCTTTTTTCATTGAAGTTATAATTCTTCCAGGACTTGCACCAATATAAGTTCTTCTATGACCAATTATTTCAGATTCATCTCTAATGCCACCTACTGAAATTTGAACAAAATTACGATTAATAGCTTTAGCAATTGACATAGCTAATGTAGTTTTACCAACACCAGGTGGACCAACTAAACATATAATTGAACCATTTTGATTATTGCTCATTTGTTTAACAGCTAAGTACTCAATTATTCTATCTTTTACCTCTTTTAAACCGAAATGTGATTCATCTAAAGATTTTTTTACTTTTTTTAAATCGTTATTATCTATAGTATAATTATTCCAAGGTAAGCATAATAACCATTCAATATAATCCCTTATAATATTTATTTCTGGTGACATACTTACACATGATTCATATCTATTCATTTCGTGATTTAATTTATCTTTGATTTTTTTAGGACAGTTTAAATCATTAATTCTCTTTTTTAATTTATCTATTTCACTATCTTTTGAAGAATCACCAAGTTCCTCTTTTAACATTTTCATTTTTTCTCGTAAAAAAAACTCTTTTTGACTTTCATCCATTTCTTTTTTTACTTTCATATCTAATCTACGTTCAATTTGAAACATCTCATTTTCATTATAAATATCTTTTAATAACATTTCTCCTCTACCTATAGAACTTAAATTATTTAGATATTCTAATAATCTTTTTTTATCACTTATGATATTAGGAACTACTAAATCAGTGAATTTATCTAAACTTGTTTCTTTCTCAATTAATGATAAAACACCATTACTTATATAAGGAATATTATTAACATATGATTTTAATTCTTTTTTTAATTTATTTATAATTATTTGTTCATTTTCTACTTTTTCTTTTTCAATTTCACTAACAATTGATTCTAATGGTTCATTAGATTTAAAATTTAAAAATTCAACAATATTTAATCTTCTAATTCCTTTTAAATCAACTCTTGTATTTCCATTTGGTAATTGCAAAATATTTTCTAATTTAGATAAAATACCAACTTTAGTATTTTCTTTATATTCGCATACAACTAATATATAATTATCATGAAACAATAATGACATATCAATAACATTATTATTTAGATTTTTAGAATCAAATTCTAGTTTTAAAGTATTATGAGGTAACAACACAATTCCGTTTAAAATTATTACTGGTAAATTATATTTTTTCATGTAATTCACTTCCTTTAAAACTGAATACTATTATAGCACAAAAAAAGAATTATTCATCTAACAATTCTTCTAAATTGACAATATTTAATCCTTTTGAAAATATATACTCAATTATTAATGGCAATTCAGTTAATGTATTGTTATTTACCTTTAAAGAAATAATACTACCTTCTTCTAAATTTTGACGAATTGTAATAAATGGGTTTGTTTTGACAACAATATTAGGCTTTATAGTATAACTATTATATTTGCTACAAATATCTAAAATTTTATTGTTTTCTTCTTCAACATAACAATATGTATACTTTTGATTTCCAATTTTTGTAACAATGGTATTCATCCAATTTATACCATTTACTGAATAATCATAATTATAACCCAAATTGCCTATTGTATGTCCTTCATCTATTAATTTTATTATTTGTTCATTGTTATTTTCAAACCAATTACCATCAGTATATAATGTACTTTTTATTTGATATTTATTTAATATTTTTAATAATTCTTCAATTTGACAATTTTGTTCTATTAAAAATAAAAAACTAACAGCTTTTTTGTTTCCTTTAATTATATATTTATCAAAATAATCCAAAACACTTATATTAGGTTTTACTTTCTTATAAACCAACAAGTTATCATTAAAAGAATTAACTTTTTTCATTTTTTTGTAGCTTTCTTTAACATCTATTTCTACTCCAGAAATTCCAGCAATTATAGTATTATTTTCTATAATAGCATTAATAGGTTCTGTCTTATATTGACTTTGAATTTCTTCTATTTGTTTTAGTAAATCATCATTTTTTTTCATAACAGTAGTTATTTGATTAGAATAAAATAAAGTAAATAAAATTAAAGTTAAAAAACCAATTATTTGAAAAAATTTATTCATAAATTCACCTATTTAAGTATATGAATTTTTTCACTTTTTTTTCTTTATTTCATAATATAAGTTGAAAGGAGTTTTGTTATGTATCCAAATTACCAAAATATACCAATGAACTATAAAAATAATTCTCAATATCCTAATGAGGAAAGATTTATTGGAGGATTTGCATTTCCATTTTTATTAGGAGGGGTTACTGGAGCTGCACTAGCGCCTAATTTCTGGCGTCCACCATACAATAGACCACCATACCCATATCCATATCCTCCATATCCATATTACGGACCATATTATAGATAAAAAATAGTAGATTAATTTCTACTATTTTGCTTCTTCTTGAGCTCTTGTTTCTCTAATTACAATAACTTTTATTGTACCAGGATATTGTAAAGTTTCTTCAATTTTATTTTTAATATCGCGAGCTACTTTATAACTTGCAGCATCATCTATTTTATCAGGTTTAACAATTACTCTTAATTCTCTACCTGCTTGCATTGCATATGATTTATCAACACCAGGTATTTCATTACCAATGCTTTCTAGTTCTTGTAATCTTTGAACATAATTTTCTAATGAATCATTTCTAGCACCAGGACGTGATGCAGATAATGCATCTGCTATTGCTACTAAAACTGAAATTATATTATTAGCATCTTTATCACCATGATGTGATTCAATAGCATTAATAACTACATCATTTTCTTGATATTTTTTAGCTAATGATGCTCCTAAATCAACATGTGAACCTTCTACTTCATGATCGATTGCTTTACCAATATCATGTAATAATCCAGCTCTTTTAGCTAAGGCAACATTTTCACCTAATTCTCCAGCCATAATACCAGCCAAATGAGCAACTTCAATAGAATGTCTTAAAGCATTTTGGCCAAAACTTGTTCTAAAATGTAATTTACCTAATAATTCTTGTAATTCTGGATCTACTTTAGTTATCCCTAGTTCAAATAATGCTTCTTCACCATATTCTAATAATTTTAATTTCATTTCTTTAACTGTTTTATCATATATTTCTTCAATTCTACCAGGATGAATTCTTCCATCTTTAATTAATGCTTCAATTGCAACTCTAGCAATTTCTCTACGATATGGATCAAAACTTGATAAAACAATTGCTTCAGGAGTATCATCAATTATTAAATCAACTCCAGTAACAGCCTCAATTGATCTAATATTTCTACCTTCTCTACCTATTAATCTACCTTTCATATCATCATTTGGTAAACTAACTACTGTAACGGTTTGATCACTAGCTACATCACCAGCATACTTTTGCATAGTAGAAACTAACAGACTTTTTGCTTTTTTATCAACTTCTAATTTTGCTTCTACCTCTCTATCTTTAATATATGCAGCTATTTCTAAATTCATCATTTCTTCTACTTTTTTTAGAACTAAATCTCTTGCTTCATTTTTAGAATAACCTGCTATTTTTTCTAGTAATTCTACTTGTTGTTTTTTAATATCCTCCACTTTATCTTGTTCTTTTTGAATTTCTCTTTGTTTATTTACTAAATTATTTTCTCTTTCTTCTAACATTTGTTCTCTATTTTGTAATGTTTGATCTCTTTTATCAATATTACTTTCTCTTAAAAGTAATCTTTCTTCAGATTCCTTTATTTCATTTTTTTTCTCTTTTATTTCTTTTTCAGTTTCTATTTTTATTTTATGTGCTTCTTCCTTAGCATCTAATAAATAATTTCTTTTTATTTTATCAGCTTCTTTATTTGCTTTATCAATTATTGATTCAGCTTTCTTTCCTGATAAATTATTTTTTATATAATTTAGTACAATCATTATTATGATTCCGACAAAAAGTCCCAACATTATTAATAAAATGGAGAGTATAATATCATTCATATATTACCTCCACTTTCTATATTAGAGCTATTCACTCTATTATTATTTTATAATTTTAACAACAATAAGTCAAGAAATTGTAGATTTTTTTAAAAAAATATTATATAATTATAGAAGAATAAGAAGGGTTGATAAAATATGTTAGGAAAAATTATTTATATAAGTAACAATATAGCTCATGTTCAAGTACCTAGTAATGTTAAAATACCTACTAGTTTAATGAATATGCATGTTATATTTGAAGATACAAATAAAAAAGTTTTAGGAGAAATTGACGATATAAGTAAGGATTTAATTAAAATTAGATTTTTAGGAGAAATTGTTAATAATGTATTTGTTGGTGGTGTCATAAGAAAGCCAACTATGGAAGCTAACGTAAGAATGATTAATGCTCAAGAATTAAAAATAATAGTTGGGGAAAATAGTAAGGAAACTTTTATGTTAGGAACTAGTGCTTTATATGATAATTATCCAATAATGGTTAATATTAATGATTTATTTTCTAATCACATGGCTATATTTGGTAATAGTGGTTCTGGTAAATCTTGTGGAGTTGCTAGATTACTTCAAAATATATTTACTAATCCTAACTTTAAACCATATAAAGCTAACATCTTTATATTTGATGCTTATGGAGAATATCATAATGCATTTACTAATTTTAATACAATAGATTCTAATTATCAATTTAAATATTATACAACTAATATGCAAGATACAAATGGACAACCTTTACAAATACCACTTTGGTTATTAGATAACGATGACTTTGCTATTTTGTTAAGTGCTGATGATCATTCACAATTGCCAATAATTGAAAGGATGATTAAATTAGTTAGAATTTTTGCTTCTAGTGATGAAATGTCTTTAAAATATAAAAATCATTTAATAGCTAAAGCTATTATGACCATTCTATATACTAATCAAAGCGCTAGTAGTAAAAGAAATGACGTTTTTTCTATATTTAATTCATGTTCAACACCACAATTTAATCCTGAAGCAGTTGTTCAAGGAGTTGGATATACGAGAAAATTTAGAGAATGTTTTTTAATCAATGATCAAGATAATTTTTCAGAAAGTGTTTTATTATCTGAATATGTTTCTAGTTTTATCGATGAAAGTTTAGATCAATATGAAGAAGAAAAAATTAATTTTTTTACTTTAGAAGATTTAGAAAAAGCATTAAATTTTACTTTAATATCTGAAGGATTATTAAGAAATGAAAAAGCTTATAGTAGTGCTATTGCATTAAAGGTCAGATTACATTCTATTTTAATTAGTGAATATTCAAGATATTTTGCTGTTCCACAATTTATGACCAAAGATCAGTTTATTGCTAGTTTAGTTAGTAAAAATAATAGAAAGGCACAAATTGTTAATTTTAATCTAGAAGATGTCGAAGATTGGTTTGCTAAATTTGTAACTAAAGCTTATACAAAATTATTATTTAATTATGTTAAAGGTATGAGCAATCGAGCTACTATACCATTTCATATTTTCTTAGAGGAAGCTCATAGATATGTTCAAAAAGATAACGATACTTTCTTAATAGGTTACAACATATTTGACCGTGTAGCTAAAGAAGGAAGAAAATATGGTCTCATTTTAGATTTAATATCACAAAGACCTGTTGAATTGTCAGATACAGTTATATCACAAATGGCCAATTTCTTAATATTTAAAATAACTCACCCATTAGATGTAGAATATATTCAAAAAATGTTACCAAATATTAGTATCGATATAATTGAAAAACAAAAAAGTTTACAACCAGGCACTTGTATGGCTTTTGGTAGGGCTTTTAAAATACCTATGATTGTTAAAATGCAAATGCCTAATCCAATGCCAGAAAGTAGTAACTGTAATATTTTAGGAACATGGTAAAAGAACATCAATCGATGTTCTTTTTTGATTCTTTCTTTAATCCATAATGAACTCTAACTTTATCTTCTATTTCATTAGCTAATTCTTTATTTTTCTTCAATAATTCTTTAACATTTTCTTTTCCTTGACCTATTTTTTCACCATTATAAGAATACCAAGCACCACTTTTTTCTATTATATTTGCATCACTTGCTAAATCAACTAATTCACCTTCATGTGATACACCTTCACCATACATTATGTCAACTGTACAAGATTTAAAAGGTGGTGCCATTTTATTTTTTACTACTTTAATTGTAGTTTTATTACCCACTATATCTGTTCCTAGTTTTAATTGTTCTGCTCTTCTGATTTCTAATCTAATTGAAGAATAAAATTTTAAAGCTCTTCCACCAGGCGTCACTTCAGGATTTCCAAACATAACACCAACTTTTTCTCTTAATTGATTAATAAATATAGCTATCGTATTTGTTTTATTTATAACACCAGCTAATTTTCTTAATGCTTGACTCATAAGTCTTGCTTGTAATCCCACATGTGAATCACCCATTTCGCCTTCAATTTCAGCTTGTGGTACTAAAGCTGCCACTGAATCAATAACAATCACACTAATTGCACCACTTCTAACTAAGGCTTCACATATTTCTAATGCTTGTTCTCCATTATCGGGTTGAGATAATAATAATTCATCAATATTAACACCTAATTTTTGAGCATATTGTGGGTCTAATGAATTTTCAGCATCAATAAAAGCAACTCTTCCACCTAATTTTTGAGCTTCTGCTATAGCATGCAGAGCAAAAGTTGTTTTACCACTTGATTCTGGTCCATATATTTCAATTATTCTTCCCTTTGGATATCCACCTATTCCTAATATCATATCTAAAGCTATTGAGCCACTTGGTATAACATCTATTTGTCTAACTTCATTAGAACCTAATTTCATAACAGATCCTTTACCAAATTGTTTTTCAATATCTTGTAAAACTTGATCTAATGTTTTATCACTATTTTTTGTCATAAATCCTCCTAATTTTAACTCCTACATTAATAATTATAAACTAAAATTTATCATTTGTCAATGCGAAAACGAAAATTTGTTTGCTTTTTTTAACAAAAAAACAAAATAGTTTTACTATCTTGTTTTTTGATAATCATCTTCATCAATATAAACTTTATTTCCATTTTCATCTATATAATAAGGTTTATTTATTATATTATTTCCAAAATCTATATCATCCTCTGAAACATTATGTTTATTTCCATACTCATCTTCATAATAATAATCTGAATCTTCTGTTAATGTAGCATTTCTATTTAAAATAACACTATTAGTTTTTGAGTCCCATTTGATTTCTGTATTGAACATTTTTGCTATATCTCTTACTGGTAAATATGTCGTTCCATTTATAACATAAACATCAGCTGGAATACCATTAACTGCTTGTGGAGTATATAAAACATTATTAAAATATATTTTAGCTCCTTTAACACCAGAAAGTTGTTTAACCATTAACTGAGAACTTGGTGCTTTATTAGATTCTTTAAAATCAGGATAATCAATATAAACTTTATTTCCATTTTCATCTATATAATATTGACCCTCACTAGTTGATTTTGTAATAATAACACTATTATTTTCCCACTTTATATCAGCGTTATATAAACGAGTTATGTCTCTTACTGGTAAATATGTTGTTCCATTATAAACAAATGCTTCCCCAACAACACCATTTAATGGTTCAGGTGAATATAATTTTCCATCAACATATATGTTAATACCTGTATAAACATTTAATTTCACATTAGTTAAATAACTTACACTAGATTTTAAATCAGTAGTTTTTAAATAACCTCTATCAATAACAGGAATTATTTCATTTTTTAATTGATAATAAACAAACCCATTATCATCACTAACTCTAATTGGATTATTATTTATTTGATATTTAACAAAATCAGAATATTTCATACTATTTTGGCTACATACTTTAGAAGCTAATAAATTTTGTTTATACTTTAAATATTTATTTAAAGATTCACTTAATTTTGTATAAGATTTATATTTATCATTAATTGTTTGACTTACTAAATTAGTATCTCCATACAATGTTAAATAAATATCTTCAGCATCTTGATTTGATTTCTTTTTATAATTTCCTTCACTAAAAGCTTTTTCGATTTTAGAATAAAATACTTCAATATCTGATATAGCTTGATTATACATTTTCAAATCTGATTTTAAAATTATTGATGTTGTATAAACTGTTTTAAATGATGGAATAGATCCATTATATACAACATTTATTTCTGGAATAATTACTAATGATTTTGTATTAGTTAATTTTGAATCATCGATAGTAATAATTTCTGAATTAACAATATTATCATTTTTAATTTCATATATACCAATATTAAATAAATTCTTTTGATCTAAAGAATTAGCAAAAACACATGTTTTTTTGTTTCCGAAAGTTGTTAAATCTTTAGTAGAAATATTAGTTATATCATAAAATACTAATTTAGATTCAGCAGTTTTACTTTCTAAATATTTATTTATTATTTGTTTTTCAACTGTTGTCATATTTATTTCAGTAATAGTATTATTTATTTCATTAATACAAGCTAAAAATCTTGCCATACTATTTTCTTTACTTCCAGTATGTTTAACATCAAAGCCACCATTAGCCATTTTATCATATAAATTATTAAATAAAATATCTATATTTTTCATTTCATTTTCTAATTTATCTGCTTGACTATCAGTCACATAACTTGATTTATAGTTATTTTCTTTAGCATATTCTAAATCATTATCATAACTTATAGAAATTGTTGGAAATTCAACATTGGCAGCTTCTGCTTTAGATGTCCCAGCTCCTACTACAAACCCAGTTGCTAAAACGAAAGGTAAAGCTTTTTGAATAGCTAATTTTTTTGTTTTTTGTAATAAACTTTTAATTTTTTTTAAATCAATATTATTCATTATAATTCCCCCTTTAAATAATATTGCCCCTATGGTAACATTTTATTTTCAATTTGTCAAATTAGCTTAATAACACTTTTTTATTTATTTGATAGTATTGTAGTGCTGAGTAAACACTTAAAACCGTTGCTAATATTAAGAGAACATCTGAAACTTTAATATTTATCAATTCAAATGGTAAATTATTAAACAATGTTAATATAATTCCTAACATTAAAAATGCTGTTTTTATTTTTCCTGATTTTATAGCTGCTACAACTTCTTTTTTGCTACCAACAATCATTTTTATTATATCTACAAATGTATCTCTAGCTACAACAATAACTGGTATTAAAGGATGAATAAGTCCTTGACTTGATAATATAATTAATACTGAATTTACTAAAAATTTATCTGCAATTGCATCTAACATCTTTCCCAAATCTGTAATCATTTTATATTTTCTAGCAATAAATCCATCTAAAAAATCAGTCAAACAAGCAATAATAAATAATCCACCAGCAATAAAATATTTAATATCTACAACAATTAATTCATTTATAAATAGTTTTGTTGCTGTCAATCCTACTGCATCAAAGGGAAATATTAAAATAATAATTATTACAATTGTTAAAAATATTCTTAATGTAGTTATTTTATTTGGTAAGTTCATATGTACCTCCATAAACTAAATTCTCATCATTTTTTTCTTCATGTAAAATTGTATACAATAAAATTCCTATTGTAATTAACAAAACTACAATAGCAATATAAATAAAATTTTGGTATATTTTTTCACTTTTTCTTTCTACAGTATATGGAGACTTTATTTTATTTTCTTCTTTACTTTTTGTTTCTTTTTTTATTTCATCAAGTGATATTTTAGAAGTGTAGTCAAATAAATATTCATTAAAATCATCTACCACTTTTTCTTTATTCAATCCTAAATATTTTGCATAATCTCTAATAAAATATTTTAAATTAAATACATCTTGAAATTTTTCAACATCACCTTGTTCAATGCTAATAATTTGAGAAGCATCAATTTTTAAATCTTCAGCAGCTTCTTCTACTGTAACACCAATACTTTCTCTCGCTTCTTTCAGTTTTTCTCCAATTTCTTTCATTTAGTCACCTCATAAATAAAAAAAATAATACTTATAAGCCATGTTCTGTCCTCTATAATAGAGTGGCAAACATCTATCTACCATTTCTGGTTCTAAAGTAAGTTTAATTCCCTACTTTAAACTCCCCTACCATAATTTGGGTTTCTTGCTTGTGGGGTTTACCGCGTTTCATTCTTCTATTACTAGAAGCATCGTTTCTGTGGCACTTTATATCTAATTTAATCCTTATAGGATTATTTCGAAGCCGTTAGTTATAAAACTACCATAGGTTATTTTTTCCCTATGCACAATCACTACTACCATCTCAGGATAGTGCAAGCATGGACTTTCCTCTACAAAAAATGCAGCGTTTGCCTAGTATTATTCTTTTCCATATATTATTTTTTCTAAGTTTGATAAACGTTTTAAAACATCTACACTGTTACTTCCATTATCACTATCAGCATTTTCTTTTAGAATATCTAATTTCATTTTTAAACTTCTGATTTCTTGTTTTAATTTTATATTATCATTAGTTAAATCTTTTATTTCATTAGATAACTCTTTATTTATAGCAATAAATTCTTCGTAATCACGCATAACAACATCTAAAAATTTATCAACTTCTTGAGGACGATACCCCCTTGTATCTACTTTAAATTCTTTTTCAAATATATCTTTAACAGTTAACATTATTCGATCTTGATACATCTAATATCACCCAATAAAATTATATAACAAAAAAGGATATTTTGTCAACCAAATTATTTCCTCATATTTTTAAAATAAGTTGCTAATTTGATATACTTAATATCCTCTATCATGCCATTAAATACTCCTTCAATATGATTCATTCTATCACCTATTTTATTAAATCACATATATGTAAATAATTCATTAAATTCGACAAAACATGTCAAAATTAGTTTAACTTATTATAAAAATATAGTATAATAATAATGGTGAGAAAATGAATTATCCTAATGGAATTAAAAAAAATTTTAAAATAAATACTAATAATCGTGGAATGAACTTAGAAAATGACATCAATGAATCTAATATTTATTATAGAAACAAAAATATTGGAATAATCTATAAAAAACCAACACCAATTACTATAAACAAAGTTGATTATAAAAACAGAAAAGATGCAGTTATTAAAGAAGCTCATTTCATTGTTCCATCAACTACTGATTATAATGGAGTTTATAAAAGTAAATACATTGATTTTGAGGCTAAAGAAACAAGAAAAAAATATTTTCCTTTAGCTAACATTCATGCTCATCAAATTGAACATTTAAAAAAAATTAAAAATTGTGGAGGAATTGGATTCATTATTGTAAAATTTTGTTTAGAAAATGAAGTTTATTTATTAGAAATTGACAAACTACAAAATTTTTTAGATAATAATAGTCGTAAATCTATCCCTAAAGATTTTTTTGTTAAAAATGGTTACTTAATTAATCAAGGATATAATCCAAGATTAAAATATTTAGAAATAGTAGATTTACTTTTAAGGAGAGATGAAAATGAAAAAAATATGGAAAAAAAATAAGAGAACTATTATAACATCTTTAATATGTTTAATTGTTTTAATAATTGGTTCATTTACAATAAGTTTTGTACCAACAATATTATTAATGCTATTTGTTGGTTTAATTTATTATTTTGTTACAAAATCAAAAAAGAAAAAGACAAGTAAAATTGAATTGTTTAAATCTATAATGATTTTTTGTTTTTCTTTTGCAATATTCTGTTTAATACTTGGTATGTCATTTGGTGTGTATATTATTGCTACTGCACCTGAATTTACTGAAGAAAAATTATATAATAAAGATGCCACTATTTTATATTTATCAAATGGTGAAGAATTTGCCAAAATTGGTGATGAAATGCGCCAAAAAGTTACATATGATGAATTATCACAATCTTTAATTGATGCTATTATTGCTACTGAAGATTCAAGATTTTTTCAACATAGCGGCGTTGATTTGCCTAGATTTTTAAAAGCATCATTTTCTCAACTTTTAGGTAAAGGTGGCGGTGGGGCTTCTACCCTTACTATGCAAGTTTCTAAGAATACTCAAACATCAACTGAAGATGAAGGACTTGCAGGTATAATTCGTAAATTTACTGATATTTATATGTCTGTATTTAAAATCGAAACAAAATATACTAAAGAAGAAATTATAGAATTTTATGTTAATTCAAATAACTTAGGTGGATCTAATCGTGGTGTAGAACAAGCTAGTCAAGATTATTTTGGAAAAAGTGCAAGTGAATTAAATGTTGCTGAAGCAGCTATGATTGCTGGATTATTTCAGGCACCTGGTGCATATTATCCTTATTTATATCCAGAAGCTTGTGAAGAAAGAAGATTAACTGTATTAAGTTTAATGTTAAGACATGGATATATTAATGAAGAAGAATATAATATTGCAAAAGAATTAACTGTTGATAAATTATTAGTAAAAAAAGAAGAAGAAACTTCTAATAATACATATCAAGATTTCATTGATACTGTAGTGGAAGAAGTTATAGATAGAACTGGAAACAATCCATATGAAATTCCTATGAAAATTTATACTACAATGGATAAATCTATGCAAGAAACTATGGCAGGAGTAATGAATGGAACACTTTATGAATGGAAAGATGAGTATGTTCAAGGATCATCAATTGTATTAGATGTTAATACAGGTGAAATCAAAGCTGTAGGTGGTGGAAGAAACAGAGTTGTTAGAGGAAAAAATTTAGCTACAGATTTAACTAGACAAATTGGTTCAACTGCTAAACCACTTTATGATTATGGTCCAGGAATTGAATATAATAATTGGTCTACTTATACACCATTTACTGATGAACCTTATTCTTATTCAGATGGAATTGAAATAAGAAACTGGGATAGTGATTATTATGATTTTCAAACATTACATGAAGCATTAAAACACTCTAGAAATATTCCTGCTGTAAAAGCATTTCAACAAAATAATTCAAGTAATATTAAAAAATTTGTTACAAATTTAGGATTGTCACCTGAAGAATATTTACATGAATCACATGCTTTAGGTGGATATAATGGTGAATCACCACTTACTTTAGCTGCTGCTTACTCTGCCTTTTCTAATGGTGGATATTATATTGAACCACATAGTTTCACTAAGCTTGAATATACTGAAACTAATGAAACATATGAAGTAAAACCAATTACTAAAAGAGCAATGAGTGAAGAAACAGCTTATATGATAACAAAAATTCTAGAAGATACCGCAGGTTATGCAGTTGGTTTAAGTGTTAATGGTGTTAATTATGCAGCTAAAACTGGTACTACTAATTTAAGTTATGAAGATATTAAAGCGCATGATTTACCAAATAATGCAATAAGTGATAGATGGGTTGCTAGTTTCAATGATTCTTATGCTATTGCTGTTTGGTATGGTTATGAATATTTAGAAAAAGAGCATTGTTTAACTTTCAGTGATTACTCTGTAAAAAGAATTTTCCAAGCAATTGCTAAATCTGTTTATACAGAAAATTCCAGTTGGGAACAGCCTAGTGGAGTTGTAAAATTAGAAGTTGAATATGGTCTTCCAAATGCAATGCTACCTAGTGAATACACTCCAAAATCACAAAGATACACTGCATACTTTAAAAAAGGATTTGAACCAACTGAAGTATCAACTAGATATAGTCAGTTAGAAAATGTCACTAATTTAAATTATAATAATAATACACTATCATGGGATGCTATAGATACACCAGATTTCATTGATAATAATTATCTTACTCAATTATATACTAAATTATATACAAATGAAAAATATAGACAAAACGCTATCAATAGTCATTTAAGTTATAATAAAAAAAATATTGGTTCTGTAGTTTATGATGTATATGTAAAAGATAGTAATGGAAATTTAAAATTAATTACAACTACAAGTAATACAAATTTTGTATATCCAGTTACTGAAACAACAACTTTTGTAGTTAAATCAAGTTATAGTATATTTAAAAATAATGCTAGTAGTGGCGCTGAATTTACGGTAGAAACTAGTGGTAGTTCAATTGTCAGCAGTCAATTAAATGGTAATTCAACTGTTACTTTATCTGTTGGACAAAATTACAATGAACCAGATAAACCAGTTATAGTTTTATTAAATGGAATTACAGATATTACTAATTTAGCAACTATCACATGTACAGTTATGAGAAATTCTGATAATCAAGTATTTAATAGTACATCTTATATAAGTACTAATAAGCCTGATACATATACAATAACATACCATATTAAATATGGCAGTTATAGTGATACATTAATTAAATTAGTTCAAATAAATTAAAAGAAGGATAAATCCTTCTTTTAATTTATTTAATAATAAAAACTTAATTAGTTATGACTTCTATATTGCCCTTTTGATGTATAATTGTTCCAGTTACAAAATTTTGATTTTGAGTTGTTGAATTAGTAATTGCAGACCAATTAAATGAATTACCTGTATTATTGATAATTGTTTTTAATTTACCATAAACATTGTTTAAAGCATTACTTTCAATATTAATTAAGTTATTTGAATTACCTATATTTATTGTTTCTAATGATGTTCCAAAACTTGAAGCACCTAATGTTCTTAAATTTGGTAAATCACTTAAATCTATAGTAGTAATATTGGTTCCTGCAAATGAACCACCACCAATAATTTTTAAATTTGGCAAATTATCAAATTTAACGTTTAAAATTACACTATAAGCAAATGAATTAACACCAATACTATCTAATTGTGGTAAATTTATTAAATTAAGTTCTTTTAAACTTTTACAATATGAAAATGCTTGATCACCTATTATTTGCAAATTTGGAGAATTATTAAAATCAACATTTTGTATTGTTGTCCAACTAAAAGCATATTCCATTATTTCGACAACACTAGTTGGAATAGTTATGTCTTTTGTAATTCCACCATAACTTGCCAATCTTGTATAATCTATATTGCCGTTTTCATCTAATGCATATATCCATGCTTTTTCTTCTGATATTTTATTATTAGTAAATACTCCTCCCTCTATTTTTTTTAAATTTGAAGGTAGTTTATAGTCCGTTATATTATTATTTGCAAAAGCTTGTAATCCTAATGTTTCTAATGATGTTAAATTTGTTAAATCAATAGCTGTAAGATTATTATTATTAAAACCAGATAAATAAGTTACGTTTTGTGGTACTTCAAATGTTATATTTGATATTTTATTTCTACTGAAAGCTTCATTTTCTATTTTTATAACATTTGATGGTATAAATAAATTAGTTAATTGATTATTTTGAAAACATCTTTCACTAATTACTGATAAATTAGGAGGAATTATAATTTCTGACAATTTATTGTTTTGAAATGATTGAAAGCCTATTTTTTCCAAATTATTATTTAATTTTAATGAAGTTATTTGATTATTTTTAAATGCATCACCATCTATTATATTAACACTATTGGGAACAATTATATTTATTAAACTATTTCCAATAAATGCTTCAGTTCCAATTTGTATAATATTAGGAGGAAATATGATATCTGTTATTTGATTATTTCCAAATCCATTTAAAATATTCAATTTAGTTAACTTTGATAAATTTAATGTCCCACTTAATTGATTTTGTTTAAAAGCTCCATTACCTATTGATATCAAATTAGAATTTAATTCTAAATTTGATAACTGATTACCATAAAAGGATGCATTACCTATTTTTTCAACATTTTCAGAAATAGTTAAACTGCTTATTTGATTATTTTTAAAAGATCTATCACCTATTATATTTAATTCTTTTGCATTTGTAAAATCAACACTTGTTATATTTTTATTATTAAAAGATGTATTAGCTGTATTACCATTACCTATTTCTTTAACACTTATTTTATTAATAGAATATGGTATTACTACATCACTTTTTTCTTCATATCCTAATGTATTTCCTACATAACAATTATAATTTGTTATGACACCTGTTTGATTATTAAAATCATAACAATTATTTACTCCTAGTTTTATACTTGAATTTGATGTTAATCCATTTTCCTTTATTATATTGCAGTTTAAAGTATATTCTCCTGCTGATAAACTTTCAGTAGTTGTAATAATATTATCATTTACTCTACATTCTACTTTTTCTATTTCACTTATCCCATTTGACATATAATTAAAATAATTAATTGCTTCAACATTTGTATTTGGTGTTACTACGACATAATTTTCTGAATTTGATTCTATTATTGGATTATGTTTATCTAATTTATAAGAATCACTACAAATTATTTCACTTGCTTCATTATTAATATTATAAGCTTGAACACACACTTTATTATTCATACTCTCATTACTAATTAACACACTATTGCTTATTCCTTCTTCGATTGCTCCTTCTATTAAAGCATTTTGTTCACATATTTCTTCTGTTGTACTACACCATTTATATTTTATTGCATTTTCTGCTATTACTTTAATATAAAAATCTCTATTTGCCCATCCTTTTTCATTTATTGCATTATTTACATCTACAAATGTTATTGTTACATCTGGTATTGGTACATAACATTCTTCATCATACGTAAATTCATATTGTTTTATTTCATCAACCCATCTATATATAACACATCCTTGTAACTCTTCATTTGTTACTGGATTTTTAATAATTGAATTAGTTAAATATCCTTTTTCTTTTAATTCTTTTAATTCTATTTTATTATAATATTTACTATAACCTATATCATTTTCAACACTATAATTATACGCTGCGTCTTCTATATTTTTTATTGTTTGTTTTAAGGCTTCTTCTTTACTATTTTTTATCGTTTTATCTATTATTGGATATGTTATTAACGCTATCACTGATAATATTATTATTACACCCAATAATTCAACTAATGTAAAGCCAAATATATTTTTTTTAAATGTATTTTTCATTTATTTTCTCCTAACTTACAGACCGTAAAAATTTAACTGTGTAAGTTTGTATATGACCGTAAAAATTTAACTGTGTAAGTTTGTATATTTTGTTATTTTTACCTTTCTACTAATTTTTTTACTGTCTACATATATTGTAGCATAAATAAATAAATAAATAAATAAATAAATAAATAAATAA
>CALVIQ010000065.1 GCA_944331815.1 uncultured Bacilli bacterium | reverse complement strand
AATTTTGATCTTGTTTAGAAGAAAAATTCATTTTTGAAAGTTTAGTTACACCATCCACTAGATTAGCAACATTTTGATTAAAATCATGAGCAATATCTTCTTTGGTAATTTCTGTATCTTCTAATACATCATGCAAAAGACCAGCACATATTGTATCTCTGTCTGCGTGCATATCTGCAAGAATATATGCAACATTTAAAGGATGATTGATATATGGTTCACCACTTTGTCTATACTGCCCTTCATGTAATTTTTTAGCATACTCATAAGCTTTCTTAATAACTTCGACTTCTTCCGAATTATACTCATTAAGTTTGTCAATTAAATCTTGTAAAATATCATTTTCCATAAAACTCCTCCAAAAACTCCATTAAATTTTAAACAAAAAGCATAACAAAATTATGTCATGCTTTTCTTTGAAAGGGTCAAAAAAGAATTTATATTAATATATAAAGATTTACAAAAGTAACAATATAATTTAAATTTACCTTTTTCCATAAATATACTCATCAAAATCAACGTCCCTTTCAAAATATTACCAAATAATTTACTATTTTTTATATTCTTTGTCAATACTTTTATGGAAATTTTTGGGAAAATATATAAATATAAATTTTTATAAATTAAAATATATTTTAATTTGCACTTATTTATCTCAAAGTCCAACTCTCATAAACTTTCCTGTGTTTACCAACAATGCATCGTTGTTATATTTTTGTAAAAAATCCCATAAAATAAGATTTTTCTTTAATTTTGATATTTTTGTGTATTTTTTTATTAAAACAAAATCGTGTTTTTTCCTTTATTTATAAGGGCTTCAACGACTTTTGTTATTTTCTCCCATTTTTTTTGCATACCCTGTTACAGGTATTAAACCTACTACAACCATTAAATTTAAACAAGCTTGAAATCCTATTTGAAATACTATTCCAAATGATAAATATTTACCAAATAAATCATTACAATTGCGAGATATTTTAAATCCATTATAACAAATAATAACAAATAAAGTAATAATAATTAAACAACCTAAGAAACCTAATTCCTCACTTATTATTGAAAATATAAAATCAGTTTGTGGTTCAGGTAGAAAAAAATGTTTTTGTCTTGAATTACCTATTCCAAAACCGAACAAACCACCTGGTCCTATAGCATATAAACTTTGAATAATTTGAAAGCCACTACCTAATGGGTCACTCCAAGGATTTAAAAAAGATAAAATACGACTAAGTCTATAAGGAGCTGCTAAAATTAAACCAACTACCCCTATTACACCTACTATACCTAATCTAATAAAATATTTAAAATCAACACCACCTATAAATAATAATCCTATTATTGACATAACTATAATAGTACCTGTTCCAAAATCTGGTTGTAACATAATAAGTCCAAATACTAACATAAGCAATCCTAAAATTGGTAATATACCTTTAAATGATTTAGTTGCTTTATCATTATAAGCTAAATATTTAGATACAAATATCATTAAACCTAATTTAGTAAATTCACTAGGTTGAATACCAAACGAACCAATACCAAACCAACTACGACTTCCATTTCTTACAGTACCAATACCTGGTATCAAAACTAATATTAATAAAATTAAACAACTTAATAATATTAAATTAGATTTTTTTAAATATATTTTATAATCTATTTTACTTATTATAATCATAAAAACTATTCCTATAATCAAAAATAATCCTTGATTTTTAACATACTTTAATGCATCACCATATTTATATTCAGCCCAGATATAAGATGCTGAATAAATCATTAAAACTCCAAATATACTTATTATTATTACACTTATTAATAAAGCTAAATTACATTTTTTCATAATTATCCCTCTATTAATTTTATGAAAAAGAAAAAGCATAATTCATGCTTTTAAATTACAATTTTTATTAAATTTATCACTCATTTTAATTAATTTAATTGCTAATTTATTTATTTTATTTTTAACAAACAATCCTTTTTTATTTTGTAATTCTTTTAATTCATATAAAGTGTTAATTAAAATTTGATAGCCATCTTCACCATAAATATCATTAAACCATTTTTCAATATCATCTATATTACCATCAATTCTTAAATTTTCTAATGTCAATAAAAAAGTTTTATTACTCAATAATTTCTGGCAATAATATTTTAAACTATAATAAGATGGTGACACATAATTACCATTAATACTATTTTTTACAGCATATATAGTATTTTTTATTTTTTCATTATTACTTTCTAAAGTTGATATTATATTAATTATTATTTCTGTTTGTTTAGAATTAATTATTTCTTCTAAAACATAATTTCTATTTTTATCAATTATTTTAAACTCTTTCAAATTGTATTTAGCTTTTGTTAATCCAGTTCTTAAATAAAAACAATCTTTTTCTAAAATGATTTCTTTTTTATAAGAATTAATGGCATGATTTAATTCATGAATTAAATTATCTAATAGCTGTAAAAATGGAATATTATTATACCTATTTAAATAAATTATTTTTTTAGTTTTAATATTCTCTTCAATATAAGGATAACTTACATACAATGCTTGAATTTTAGGATCCTCTTTTCCTGTTATAATTATAGGAATATTTTTTAAACAATCAATAATAAAATTTTCTTTATTTATTCCATATTTAACAACAAAAGCAGGTAATATTACGTATAACAAATGTTTTATATTATCTGGATAATCATATTTTAAACTAATTTCATTTACAACTTCAATATATTTATCTATCATTTTTATTCACCTTATTTATATAAATAAGTATATAAAAATTTTGAATAAAAAGCAATAATTAATTTTTATTTTGCATTTTAAACTCTTTAAATATTTTAGTTAAAGCTCTTTTTTCAATTCTAGAAACATAACTTCTTGAAATTCCTAATTGTTTAGCTATTTCTTTTTGAGTTACTTCTCTTTCATTATTCAAACCATATCTTTTAATTATTATCTCTTTTTCTCTTTCATCTAAAATATTAAAATATTTTTTTAGTAAAACAATATTATCTTTTTTTTGAATATCATTCTCAAAATCAGGTTTAGGAGTTTTTAATATATCTAAAAATGTTATTTCATTACCATCTTTATCAAATCCAATTGACTCATTTAAGCTAATATTTTTATTATTTTTTTTATCACTTCGATAATACATTAATATCTCATTTTCAATACATTTAGCAGCATAAGTAGTTAATCTTGTTCCTTTTTTATAACTAAAACTATCTACTCCTTTAATTAATCCAATTGTTCCAATACTAATTAAATCATCAACATCATTTTTTTTATGATCATATTTTTTTACAATATGAGCTACCAATCTTAAATTGTGTTCAATCAGTTTATTTCTTGCATCTTTATCTCCTAAATGCATTAAAGATACACATTTTTCTTCCTCTTCTTTTGATAATGGATCAGGAAATACATTATTTGAATAAGCTGCTGTGAAAATATAAAAATCTTTAAACAATTTTTTTAATAATTCTAACATATCACACCTCAATTAAATTTTATGTTTTTACTTTTAAAAGTATTAAATTTAAGATATAATAGTATTAATAGTTTATTTTTTCACATACTAGAAAGGGTGATTTTATGTATAGTAATTGTTCAAATAAAGCTTACAATCTACACATTATTAGAACTGATAAATTTAAAACAGTATCAGTAAGAATAAACTTTAAAAAATTATTAGAAAAAAAAGATATAACCTATCGTAATTTATTAGGAAAAATATTATTAAATTCTAATAATACATATAAAACAAAAAGAGATTTAGATATTGAAACAGAAAATTTATATGGTATAGGAATAGGATGTTCTAATTCATTGATGGGTAATTATATTGTTACTTCATTCAATTGTAATTTTTTAAATGAAAAATATACTGAAAAAAATATGAATAAAACATCAATTGAATTTTTATTAAGTTTAATATTTGATCCTAATATTGAAAATAATAAATTTAAAGATTTTGATCTAGCCAAAAGATTAGTAACTGATGAAATAGATTCTTTAAAAGATAATACAAAAAGATATTCTTTACAAAGAATGTTTGAAATATTAGGTAAAGATACACCATTAGAATATAATTCAGTTGGTTATAAAGAAGATTTAGCTCCTGATAATTTATATGAATATTATAAAAAAATGCTTAAAAGTGATTTAATTGACATATTTGTAATTGGAGATGTTAATGAAGAAGAAATAGTTGAAATATTTAACAAAAATTTTAATGTTAATACAATCAAAAGACCTGGTATATCTCATTTTGTAACACAAAATATAACTAAATTAAGTAAAGTTAAAGAAACATTACCAATTGAACAAACAAATTTAAATATTGGATTTAAAATTAAAGATTTAACTGACTTTGAGAAACAATATGTTTTATATATTTATTCCTTTATTTTAGGTGGTAGTCCTAATTCAAAACTATTTAGAACAGTAAGAGAAAAAAATAGTTTATGTTATAGTATAAACGCTACTTTTAAAGCAATTTATAATATTTTATATATTACAGTTGGTACTAATAAAGATGATGTCAAAAAATGTTTAAGTTTAATAAAAAAAGAATTCAATAAAATGAGTAAAGGTGATTTTACTGATAATGATATAGAATCAGCTAAAATAACTTACATAAATAGTTTAAAAGATATTGAGGATTATCAAGCTAGTATTTTAAGAATGTATGAAAGTAATATTTATTTCAATTACGACTTGTTAGATGAAAGAATTGAAAATGTTAAAAAAGTTACTAAAGAAGATATTATTAATTTACATAAAAAAATTAATATGGATACAATATTTGTTTTAGAAGGTGAAAATAATGAAGAAAATTAATTTTAAAAACTTAGATTTAGATTTATTTTATGAAAAATTAGATAATGGACTAGAAATATTTGTCTTACCAAAAACAAATGTTAATAATATCTATGTAACTTTTAATACAAAATATGGATCTAATATAAGTGAATTTAAACCAATTGATAAAGATAAAATGATTAAAGTACCTTTAGGTATTGCCCACTTTCTAGAACATAAAATGTTTGAGCAAGAAGATGGTTCTGATATATTTTCATTTTATAGTGAACGAGGTGCTGATTGTAACGCTAATACTAATTATACTAAAACAACTTATTTATTTTCTTGTCCTAACTTCTTTAAAGAAAACATGGATATGTTATTAAATTATGTACAATCCCCTTATTTTACTGATGAAAATGTTGATAAAGAAAAAGGAATAATAACTCAAGAAATTAAAATGTATCAAGACATGCCAGGTACAATGATATATGATAAAATAATTGAAAATACTTTTAAAATTAATCCAATGAAACATCCAATTATTGGTGATATTGAAAATATTAATAAAATTACTAAAGAAGATTTATATACTTGCTATAACACATTTTATCATCCTTCTAATATGTTTGTAGTAGTTACAGGTAATGTTGATGCCGAAGAAGTTATCAATGTAATTAGAGAAAACCAAAATAAGAAAAAATTTAAAAAAGAAGAAAAAATTAAAGTTAAATCTTATAATGAACCAAAAGAAGTGGCTAAAGAAAATGATGAAATAAAATTAAATGTCAGTATTCCTAAATGCGCTATTTGTTATAAATTAAAAGTAGAAAAAAATATACAAAATATCTTTTATTTATTAACATTATTTGATTGTAAATTTTCTTCAACTAGCGAATTTGTTCATAACTTATTAGAAGAAAAAATAATCAATGATAACTTAGCTGTTGATTTTGATGATAGTACTGATTATATTTTAATGTTCGTTTTAGGAGAATCAACTAATCCTAAAAAATTATTAGAAAAAATAAAAGATGAAATGAAAGATTTAAATATTTCTGAAACTGATTTTGAAAGAAAGAAAAAAGTATTATTAAGTTCAATTATTTATATGACTGAAAATATCTTTAGTTTAAATAGCAACATAACAAGTGATATTATAAAATATGGTAAATTTAATGAAAATAAATATAATGATATTAAAAATTTAAATTATAAAGATTTTATGAATTTTATTAAAAAAATTGATTTTAAAAATAATACAACTTTAATTATCAATCCAAAAAACTGATGAATTTTCATCAGTTTTTATCATTTGTAATATCACCATCACCAGTAACAGGAATTGCATCACCACCATAAGTAGAATTAGGTTTTAATAAAGCTTTAACAAAATCTTTATCTCTAGCTAAAACTTCTCTTACTTCCCTTTTAAATTGGCCAGGATAATCTCTTAGATTAGAACTAACACCATATGCTTCTATTCCTAAATTTTTGGCAATATATAATGCTCGATATAAATGATATTCTTGCGTTACAATAACAACTTTTTTTACCTCAAATATTTCTTTAGCTCGATATAAACTATCATAAGTAGATATTCCTGCATGATCCATAAAAATATCATTAGATGGTACACCTTCATTAATTGCATATGTTTTCATAACATTAACTTCATCATAGTCTTCTTGCATATGGTCACCACTCATAATTATTTTATTTGATACATTATTATTGTATAATTCAACTCCTCTTAAGATTCTATCTTCTAACATTGGTCTAGGTTGATTACCATACACACCTGCTCCTAAGACTAAAATACAGTCGACATCTTCTAATGTTTTAGCTTCTTCTACTGTTATTATATTATCTTTATTAGTTAAAACTACATAAAAATTAACACCTATTACACCAACTATAAATAATAATACTATAACTAATAAATATTTTACTATCTTCATATTTAACACCTATTACTATTTTACCATACAAATTACTTATTTTCGATTAATTTTTCATCTTTATATTGATAACTTAAATAATTATCTTTAGATATGTTTATTATTATAATTTATCACAAATTAAATAATTGTATTATTTAAAGTTGCTAAATTAAGTTTAATAAAAACCTATTTTACTTTCCTAGCATACAAAAAAGTAAGAGTATTTTAAAAATTGAAAAAGACAAAATTATTAATTAATTCATTCTTAAACTATACACCAATAGTTTCTATAGATTTAAAATAATTAATCACATTATCAATTACATCATTTACCGGAATATTAAGCCAATTACTTCGTGCATTATCCAATCTAGCAATAAATTTCCTATTATTTAAAATTATTTTTAATCGTAAAGTTATATCATTCATCGTCTTTTGCGCTACATTTTCATCATTAAAGATTAATAAATCAATATATTTAATCAATCTATCTTTATTTAGAAAATTATTATTAATTAAATAATAAAAATCAAAAATATCTTTATATCTAGTCGAACGAATGCCAAATTTTAATAAAGATTTTAGTTTTTCACACACTATTTGTTCAGGTGAATTTATAAGTAATGATACACTTTCACCTAAAAGAGTGAAATCGAAAATATATTCATCTTGTCCGATTTCAAAATATTTATGAACTCCTATATCCAATTTTGTTTCAAGCGTATTATTATAATTATCAATAATTGATACATTAACACGTTTACCATCATATAATTGATGATGTAATTTTTCAATATTGCCATTAATTTTTATAATTGTTTCTTTGTCATTTTCATTTAATTCGGATATAAATTTTATTATTGAACTATCATCACGAGAATATTTAATAAAGTCTAGATCTAAATCACGTGTTGCACGTCTTGTATTTTTACTTAAATTATGCATTACAACACCACCTTTGATGGTAATATTGTGAGCATATCTACTTTTGCCTATTTTATATAAAACCAGATCCTGACATACTTTAGACTGAGCATCAGTAAGTTCATATCCTAGTGTCAAATAATTATTAACTAATTCATTTAAGTTCACTAAAACACCTCATCTTGTATTATCTCAAATAATTTATCTTCATAAGAAAAATGGGTTAGATAATTTTCTATTTTTTCCATATCTAAATCGTCAACTATTTTTCTATAATTTGTAATAATTTCTTTATACATATCATATCCCATTTGATTTTTACTTCTTGCAAGTTCAATAAGCATTCTTTCTTTGTCATAAATGTTTATTAAAATTCCATTTATTTCAATTTTAGTTATGCCAATATTAAATAAATCATCAGTTAATCTTACTTGTTTAACATATTTTGATCTAATTTTATTATTTTTTGTAGTTGCAAGAACAATTTTATTTGGAATAAAATCAGTAAGATTATGATAATAATATGCAGAATCACCATATATTACAAAATTCGGAAATTTTTTGGCAATTATTTCAATATGATTAACATCTGGCTTATCTGAATATAGACCATCATCCACCTTAAAGTATCTATTTTCATCTACTGCTTTTTGTATTTGATAATCAGAATTTAATTTTTCTTTTAGTTCTTTATGAAAATACAACATCTTAACCACCTAATATAATTTTAGACTAAATGACACACTAAGTCAATAGTAAATGAGTCATTTAGTCTAATTATTAATTTAACTAATTTATTTTGGATATTACTAATTTTTCTGACTTTTTTCTAATTCATTACAAGCAACTTTAGTTGTGTTAACACCAATTTTAGCTAAATACTATTTAATCAGTTCAGTATATTGATTCAATTATTCTAAACATTCCTTCAATATCTACAACATCTGTTAAGCGATATTTACCATCTTGAGCTTTCAATTTCAACTGGTGACAATTTGTCACCGTTTCATGTTCCTCCTTCTAAACTCCTACAAACATATTATGCTACATGAACATACATTTGTAAATAGTTGACTTTAAGTTTTATGCTTTATTTTCTACTTATGTTGAATTTGCAATCCAATAAAAAATATGTTATAGTATATATCAATTTTAAGGAGGAAATATGAAAAAAAATAATGAACAAACTTTTTATGAAATACTTAGAGTTTCACCAACTGCTACTATTGAAGAAATTAAAATTGCATATAGAAGAAGAGCTATGGAATATCACCCAGATATAAATCCTGGTACTAACAATAAGGCTTGCCATGAAATGATGTGTAAAATTAATGAAGCATATAGAGTATTAAGAGACCCTGAATTAAGAAGATTATATGATCAAATGTTACAAGAAAAAGGTGCACTACCAGAAGAAGAAAATCATTTTGCTTCAAACACTCAAACTTCAAATAATCCACAAACTAGACATAACAAAACTTATTGTAGCCAAGAGACTTATGAATATTACAATTCAGTCGATTTTGATGTAAATTCTCAAGAAGAATTTATAGATTGGATAAATAAATTTTCTAAAAGATATATAAAATTAGTATTTGATTATTATAAAAAATTAAATATTGATGGTAACGAAATTACATATAAATTATATAAAGAATTTGAAACAATTATTGAAAATGAAATAAAATTGTCTAAAAGAAATTTTAAAACTAATAATTTATAAAATATTATATCAATTTAACAAAAAAGGTATAGGAAATTAATCTTATACCTTTTCTACTTTAATTATAAAATCTTCAATATGTACTTGATAATTTTGTCAATATAATAATAATATTTTGTCATTTTTGTCTATTAATTTTGTCCTGTTCTGGTTTATCAAATATTTCTTGAATAGATTTACTATTAGTTTTCCAACCATTTTTTAATAAATTTGATATAATTGTAGGACTAACCTTAGTAAACCCCAATTCATTTGAAAAACTATAATATAATCCATAATCGTCAAAAGCATAAATTGCCATTAAATTTAATTCATTAGAATTTTTATATGATAAATTATATTGTTTAAGGCAACTAAATTCTTTTGGTGATAAAACTTTATTTAATAAAATATAAATATATCTTGTAGCTTCATGAGCTCCTTTAAAATCTTTGCCAAATAATTCTTTAGTTTTTAAAATTTTATAATTTAATTGTTCAATTGGTGTTTTATTTTTAAATTCAGCATTATCTAATGAATTTACAAATTCATCAATATAATCATCAGTATATTTTTCTGTTATAAATCCTAATTTTTTATCCATTTGTGCACATTCTCTTAATGAAATAATATCGTATTCATTTTCACTATTAGATGAATAACCAAATTCTTTAGTTTTCATACCACCTTGAATATTAGCTAAGTCAAGGGTTAAATCTAGTATTATTTTTAAGCCATCATCAAATTCTACTTCAGTTGCTACATGTTCATTATTAAATCTTCTACCAGGTATAGTTCTTTCAATAACTTTAGCTTTACAATTTGGAATTAATCCATTTATAAAAACAGAAAGAATTTCACTTATTTGATAACATGTTTTGTAACGGCCAATTTCATTACTTTCATAATTAATTTTTTCATTTACTACACTTTCATCAATTATTATTCGATGACCGTGTAAGAATAACTGTGTAAGTTGAAAACTTATGCAGTTATTTTTTGTGGTAAAAAAAATGAAATTAGAAGAATGGATGAAACGAGAATTAGATGATGTATATGTAAGTACAATAATAATGA
>CALVIQ010000064.1 GCA_944331815.1 uncultured Bacilli bacterium | reverse complement strand
AGTTGATAACATTATAAAAGAATTAAATTTATTAAGACCAATTTATTATGATATAGCAAGTTATGGTCATTTTGGTTATGATAATTTACCATGGGAACAAATAAAGTAATTTATTTGTTTTTTAATAATTATATTGTATAATCATAACAAATAATTAAATTAAATAAATGTATGATATAATATAAAATAGAATATATTAAATTAAAAAATTATAAATATATGACCATTATTTAAAGAAAGGAATGATAAAATGGAATTAGTAGATTTATTAAACAATAGAAAAGAATTAACAGGTGAAACATGTGAAAGAAATGCTGTCCCAGATGGCAAATATAGATTATCAAGTCATATTTGGATTGTTAATGACAAAAATGAAATATTGATTCAACAAAGAAGTGCAAGTAGAAAAATGTTTCCTAATATGTGGACTAATACAGGTGGAGCATGTATTGCTGGTGAAACTAGTATTGAAACAGTTTTTAGAGAATTAAAAGAAGAATTAAACGTTATTCCAAATATAGATAATTTAGAATTAATTGCATCTTATAAAAGAAAAAAAGATTATGTTGATGTATGGTTATTAAGACAAAATATAAATATAAAAGATTTAAAATTTAATGATAACGAAGTACAATCAGCAAAATGGGCAACTATAGAAGAATGGAAAAAATTATTAATAGAAGAACAAGCAGTAAAATCTTCTACAGATTATTTTTTAAATTATATAAATAATGACTTCTAAATTAATTTAAAATTTCATCAATAAAGTATGAAGGGAGTTTTATATGATTGTTAAAGGTAAAATTGACAATAATGTATATACTAAATTAATAAATTATGTATTTTCAAAATGTAATATTATTTCATTAACTAAATATTATAATCAAAATAATCAATTATCAGAAAATATTGTAAACTATATAATGTCGTTGGAAAATTATAATAAAAATGAAATTATGAACAAATATTCTAAAGAACTTTTAGAAGAATTAAATATGAAATATATAAATGATAGTAAAATATTTAACGATATTTATAAAACTAAATATGAAACTAATTTATATAAAATAGGTTATGAAGCATTTGAAAAAATTAAAGTTGATAATAGAAAAAAATATATTGAAGAAAGTATACAATGGTTTGTTTATGATTCAATGACCTCAAATTGGATAAAAGAAAATCAAAATATTATACTAAAAACGCAAAATAAAACTTTAAATAATAGTATTAAACATAGTACAATATATTATATAAAACTTACTGATGAATTAAAAAATGAAATTTTGAGTAAAAGAACTTTATTTGATTGGCAATGGCCAACAAGTTTGGAAGATATTTCTTTTTATTGTAAAGAATGTTGTTGGATACATACTATTTCGCATGAGAATTTGTGTGAAATATTTTGTGAAAATGAAACTGAATATGAGTATTTAAAATCTATTGGTATAAACTTTTTAGATGAAAAATTTTAATATTTAAAAATAATTGTTAAATTGTGAACAAATAAATTATTTGTTCTTACAATAAATTTAGATTATATAAAATAATTATGTACAAATGACTACCTATTGCATATATTAAAATGAGAGGTGATATTGTGTCTTTATATAAAGAAATAGTCACTAAGGCAGTTATTGGTAAAGGTAAAAAATATTTTAAAAATAATTATAAAATAACTACTAGTGATCAACCAACTACTATTTTGGGTTGTTGGGTAATTAATCATAAGTTTAAAGGATATAAAACAGGAGATAAAATAGGTGTCGATGGATCTTTTGATGTAAATATTTGGTATTCTTATGAAAATGATTCTAAAACAACAGTTGTTAATCAAAAAATTGAATACAATGATTTATTCAATGTAAAATTAAAAGAAAATGCTGATTTGAGTAGTGAAACAGATATAATTGTAAGAACTTTAAGTCAACCAACTTGTTTAGGGGTTAATATATTAGAAAACAATCAAATTTCTTTTGATATTGAAAAAGAATTAGGGGTTGAAATAGTAGGGGAAACAAAAGTAAAAATAGCTATTGAAGAAGATGAAGAACCTTGGGAAGATATAGTTGATGATGATATCGATAAAGAATTAGATGAAATAAATGAAAATTATATATAGTGTCAACCAAAAATAGTTGACACTTTTTAGATTTTATGTTACAATGATTCAAGAAAAGGAGTGATTAATGATGGCTGTTAAATTAAGATTAAAAAGAATGGGAGCTAAAAAAAGTCCATTTTATCGTGTAGTAGCTGCTGATTCAAGAAGTCCAAGAGATGGTAAATTTATTGAAACAGTTGGATATTATAATCCAGTTAGTGAACCAGCTGAAATTAAAATTGATGAAGAATTAGCTCTTAAATGGTTAAACAATGGAGCTATTCCAACTGATACTGTAAGAAATATATTTAAAAAACAAGGTATTATGAAAAAATTCCATGAATCTAAAATGACTAAAGGAGAATAATTATGAATTTAGTAGGATTAACGGAATTTTTAGTAAAAAGTGTTGTAACTGATCCTGATATGGTTTCAGTTAAACAATTTGAAGATGATGAAGATTATATTACAATTCAAGTATTAGTAGACGATAGTGTAATCGGTTCAGTAATCGGTAAACAAGGCGTTATTGCTAATGCTATTAGAACTATTGTGCAAGCTTCATCCTATGCTAATGGATTAAAAAAAGTAAAAATTAATATTGATTCATTTTAAGAAGATTTATCTTCTTTTTTCTTGTATTAAATATAAATTTATAATATAATATTAAATAGGAAAGATTTGGAGGCATATATGAAGAAAAGAGTTATCAGTGCTGTAATAGCTTTATTAATAAGTCTTCCTTTAGTTTATATTGGTGGTGTTCCATTTTATATTTTAGCTATTATTATATCTTTATTAGCTTTTAAAGAAATGTTGGATCTTATTACTAATGACTATTGGATAAGATTAGTTAGTTATATAAATTTTTTGTTTTTGATAGGTAATAGTATTATTCAAAAAAACTTTAGTTCTATTTTAGATTTTAAAGTTTTAGGAATTATTTTATTAATATATGGATTATTATTATTGTTTAATCATAAAAATAAAGAATTTAATGTTGAAAAATGTTTTTATTTAATTGGAATTACTTTATTTTTAGGTACATCTTTTGCAACTTTAATAATATTAAGAAATATGAGTTTGTATTATTTTATTTATATATTCTTAATTACTATTATGAACGATACTTTTGCTCATTCAATGGGAACCTTATTTGGTAAGCATAAGATAAATGAAATATCACCTAATAAATCTTGGGAAGGATGTTTAGGTGGCGCTTTTTTTGGAGTATTGATAAGTGTTTTATATTATCTAATAATTATTAATTCAGATATTGATATATTTTTATTAATATTTATTACTTTATTTTTATCAATAATTGGTCAATTAGGAGATTTATTTTTCTCACAAATCAAAAGAAGTTATAAAATTAAAGATTTTTCTAATATTATGCCAGGACATGGTGGCATGTTAGATAGATTTGACAGTGTTATATTTGTAGCTTTGGCTATCATATATTTTATTAATTTTTTATAGGAGATGAGTTATGACTTTAATATATTTTATACTGGTATTAAGTATTACAATTTTTGTTCATGAATTAGGTCACTTTATATTTGCTAAGAAAGCAGGTATTCATGTTTATGAATTCTGTATTGGTATGGGACCTAGAATATTTAAATTTACAAGAAAAAATGATGAAACTGAATATGGAATTAGGTTATTTCCAATTGGTGGTTTTTGTGCTATGGCTGGTGAAGGCGTAGAAGATGATGAAGATGTTCCAAATGATAAAAAATTACAAAATAAAACATGGATGCAAAGATTTTTAACAATCGTTGCTGGTGTTATGTTTAATTTTATCTTTGCTTTAATTATATTAATTATTATTGGTTTTATAAATGGTAATCCAAATAATAAACCAATTGTATCTCAAGTTCCTGTTGATAGCCCAAGTTATAATGCTGGATTACAAACTGGTGATGTAATTAAAACATTAAACGGTACTAAAATAAATACGATTGATAGATTGATGATTGAATATCAAATGAACTACGGTGAAACTTTAGAATTAGAAGTTTTAAGAGATGGTAAACTAGAAAAAATTAACATTGTACCAACTGAAAAAGATGGCGTATATTCATATGGATTTTCATTAGATTCAACTATTAGATATGGATTCTTTGAAGGTATTAAATATGGTTTTAGTAAATTCTTTAGTTTAATTGAACAAATGTTTTTAGTAATTACTTATTTAGTTACTGGGAAACTTAGCTTATCTAATTTATCAGGTCCAGTAGGTATTTATAATATTGTAGGTGAATCAGCTAAAGCAGGATTACTTAATTTAGTTTATTTAACTGGTTACTTAAGTATTAATGTTGGATTTATTAATTTATTACCAATACCAGCATTTGATGGTGGAAGAATTTTATTTTTAATAATTGAAAAAATAAGAAGAAAACCAATTAAACCAAGTGTTGAAAATACAATTCATGCAGTAGGACTTGCACTTCTTATGATTTTAATGGTCGCAATAACTTATAACGACATTGTAAGGTTTATTATTAAATGATAACAATTAGTTGTTGTAAACATTATGATAAAATAGTAAATTTCTTATATTTAGAAAATGATATTATGTCTAAGTTATTGATAGATTATTATCAAGAATATGTTTTTAATATTAAAAGTGAAAAGAGTAAAATCAAAGTAGATAATATTATGAATTTATATACTGATAAAGAAGATTTTTATAAATATGTTCAATTAAAATTACAAGATGATATATATGATAATTATGAAAAAGTAATTAGAAAATTAGTTAAAATTTATAATGAATATGAAAATGATAAATTAAAAAAAATCAAAAATTCGAGGTGGTTATAATGTTAAAAGTGAATGGAGTTACAAAGTATTATGGTGATTTTAAAGCCGTAGATAATTTGTCTTTTGAAGTAAAACCTGGAGAAATATTTGGACTATTAGGTGTCAATGGGGCAGGTAAAACAACAACTTTTAGAATGATTATGGGATTACTTGAACCAACTAGTGGTAATATTACTTTAAATGGCAAAAAAATAGATTATGATGTTACAGATAAAATTGGTTTTTTAACCGAAGAAAGAAGTTTATTAACTAAATTAACAGTTAAAGAACAATGTATTTTCTATGGTGTTTTAAAAGGGATGAAAGAAGAAGATATATTAAAAAGAACAAAAGAATTATTAGAAAAATTTGAAATACCAGAATATTTAGATAAAAAAATAAAAGAATTATCAAAAGGTAATCAACAAAAAGTTCAATTTATAACAGCTATTTTAAATGAACCAGAATTATTAATACTAGATGAACCATTTAGTGGACTAGATCCATTTAATGTAGAAATGTTTAAAAAAGAAATAGTTGAAATGTCTAAAAAAGGAAGTATGATTATATTTTCTTCTCACAGAATGGAACATGTTGAACTATTTTGTAAAAAATTAGTTGTTTTAATGAAAGGTAAATCTGTATTAGAAGGTGAACTTAAAAAAATAAAAGAACAATATCGTAAAAAAAATATTTTAATTAAAGGTGATATTGATATTAAAGAACTAGAAAAAATAAATGGTGTGGTTTCAGTTACTAAGAAATCTGATGAATATGAAGTTAAAATTGAAGGTCAAGATATAGTTAAAGATGTATTTAAATATGTTAGTAAATGTGATAATGTAGTAAAATTTTCTGTTGAAGAACCATCTTTAAATGAAATATTTGTAGCTAAAGTAGGTGAATCTTATGAAAAATAAATTAAAGTTTTTAATTGGTATGAGTTTAAAAAGAAAAATTAAAACTAAATGGTTTGTTTTAGCTAATATCTTCTTAGCAATCTTAATAATTGGTGTAGCTAATATTGACCATATCATTACTTTCTTCGGTGGTGATTTTGATAAAACTACTAAGATTTATGTAATTGATAATACTAATACTTATGATGTATTTAAAGCTAGCATTGATGCAGGATTTAAATTAACAGAAGATAGTAAGTATGAAATTATTAAATATGATAATTCTAAAGAAGAAATAACTGAAACAATTAAAACAAATGAAGAAGAAAAAGATTCTATAGCATTAGTTTTTAATTATGATGAAGAAAACATCGTCAAAGTAGAAATGATTACTAATGGTTTTGTTGATACTTTAAACATGAGTTTAATTAATAGTGCTGTTAATTCAGTTAAAACTTATTTAGCAGTTGAAAAATTTGAAATAAGTGAAGAAGAATTATTAGCTTTAAATACACCTGTTACTATTGAAAGAACTGTTTTAGATGAAGAAAAAGACTCAACTGAAGAAAATATGGAAATGATAATGAGTGCTATTTTCCCAGTCATTATATTACCATTTTTCATGTTAGTAATATTTTTAGTTCAAATGATTGGTGCTGAAGTTAATGATGAAAAGACTACTCGTGGTATGGAAATAATAATTGGTAATGTGTCACCACAAATTCATTTTTTTAGTAAATGTATAGCTGGTAATTTATTTATATTAATCCAAGGTGGTTTATTATTGTTATTCGGAATATTAGGTTTTATATCAAGAAGTTTCTTTGGCGATGTATCAGGTATTGGTGATGTATTTAATCAAGTAACTGGTATGATGAATAATTTATTTACACCTTCATTTATTGAATCATTAAGATATATAATACCATTAGTATTAATACTTATGATATTAACTTTTATTGGTTATTCTTTATTAGCTGGCATATTAGCTAGTATGACTACTAATACTGAAGATTTCCAACAATTACAAACGCCTATTATGTTAATTAGTTTATTAGGTTATTATCTTGCTATTATAGCAGGTGGTTTTAAAGGATCATTAATAATTAATATTTTAGGATATGTTCCATTTATATCAGCTATCTTAAGTCCATCTTTATTAGTTATGGGTGAATTTACTGTAATTGATGTATTAATTTCTATTGGATTAATGATAGTAGTTATATTCTTATTAATTAAATATGGATTAAAAATATATAAAGTTGGAATATTAAATTATTCTTCTGATAAATTATGGCGTAAAATGTTTAAAGCTTTGAAAGGATAATATTATGTTAAATGTAGTAGGAACAATGTTTTTTGAAGATGGTAAATTATTGATTGATAAACCAAGAAAAAGACCAACTTTTCAAATGATAGGTGGAGCAGTTGAAGAAGGGGAAACAATATTAGAAGCAGCTATCAGAGAATGTCATGAAGAATTAGGAAATAAAGCGATATTTGATGAAAATAAGATAATTCCTGTTATGGATTTTGTTGAAATAGCAACAAGTGATCCAACTAAAAAAATTCATATGCATATATTTAAATATGATGGAATTTTAGAAGGTGAATTAACTACTTCTTTAGAAATAGAAAAATTTATGTGGTTTGGAGTAGATGATGATATGAATTTGTTATCTAATACTTTGAAAAATGAAGTAGTACCTTATTGTATTGAAAATAAATTAATTTTTAGTAAGGAAAATAAACTAAAATGACAACTATATATTTAATTAGGCATTCTCAACCATTTAGAAAATTGCTTGGTAATTATAAAGCAAATGAAACTGAACAATTAAAAAATGAAAAGAATATTTTAAGTGTTTTAGGTGAAGAATTAGCAAAAGAGATAAGTGACAAAATTGAATTACAAAATATTGATGTTCTTTATTCCTCTAATTATGTTAGAGCAATGAGCACAGCCAAATATATTGCAGAAAAAAATAAAATTAATTTAAATGTTGAAGAGAGATTAGGCGAAAGAAAATTTGGAGTTAATTCTATGAAGGAATTACCAGATAATTTTTATCGTAATCAGTCATTGGATTGGAATTATAAATTATTAAATGGCGAAAGTTTAAATGAAGTAAAAATAAGAATGAATGATGTAATTAATGAAATAATTATTGCTAATAAAAATAAAAATATAGCAATTGTATCTCATGGAACAGCAATTACTGCATTTTTAAAAAATTTATGTGAAATAAAATTTAATTCTGAAACCGGCAATAATGAAATATATTTTAATCATAAATTAATATTTGATGGTAATTGGAATTGTCCTGAATTGTTTAAATTAAAATTTAACAATAATAAATTAATTAGTATAGAAAATGTTAGATAGTAAAGCTAGATTAATTCCAATGTCATTAACTTAAGAAACGCGAAAGCGTTTTTTTTGATATAATAAAAGAAAAGGATAGGAAGGTTTTAATATGAGGCAAAGTCAAAATGGGACAAACTTCATCAGAGACCAACTAGAATCA
>CALVIQ010000063.1 GCA_944331815.1 uncultured Bacilli bacterium | reverse complement strand
CTTGGTATTTCAATCATTGTACCAATTTCATATTTCATTTTAACATTATTTTCTTTTAAAACATTATCAGCTGTTTCAACTACAACTTTTTTTACATATTCTAATTCTTTAACATCACCAACTAATGGTATCATTATTTCAGGAGTTACGTTCATTCCTTTTTTATTTACATTAATTGCTGCTTCAATAACAGCTCTAGTTTGCATTTTAGCAATTTCTGGATATGTAACTGCTAATCTACAACCACGATGTCCCATCATTGGATTAAATTCTTTTAAAGCATCGATCCTATTTTGAATAGTTTCTAAAGTAATATTTAAGCTTTTAGCTAATGGTTCCATCTCTTCTTTTGTATGAGGTAAGAATTCATGTAAAGGTGGATCTAAATATCTAATAACTACAGGATCACCTTCCATCGCTTCAAACAATTTTTCGAAATCTCCTCTTTGATAAGGTAATATTTTTTCTAGAGCTTCTTCTCTTTGTTCTAAAGTATCTGCTAAAATCATTCTTCTAAAGTTAAATATTCTATCAGTTTCAAAGAACATGTGTTCAGTACGACATAATCCAATTCCTTCAGCACCAAATTTTCTTGCTTGAATAGCATCTTTTGGTGTATCAGCATTAGCTCTAACTTTTAATCTTCTAGTTTCATCTGCCCATTTCATAAATGTTTCAAAATCACCACTGATACTTGCTTCTACTGTTTTAACATTTTCACCATAAACATTACCAGTAGATCCATCGATAGATAAATAATCTCCTTCTTTAAATACTAAACCTTCTTTAGTTTTTAAAGTTTTATTTTCTTCATCAATTATTAATTCACCACATCCAGAAACACAACATCTACCCATACCGCGAGCAACAACAGCAGCATGCGATGTCATTCCACCTCTAATAGTTAAAATACCATTAGCATCATTCATACCTTGAATATCTTCAGGTGAAGTTTCTAATCTTACTAATAAAGTTTCTTCTCCTCTTTTTTTAGCTTCACTTACGTCACTTGCAGTAAAATAAATTTTACCAGCACCAGCTCCAGGTGAAGCAGCTAACCCTTTAGCAATAACTTTAGCATTCTTTAATGCATCATTATCAAACATAGGATGTAATAATTGATCTAATTGTCTAGGTTCAACTTTTAGTAAAGCTTCTTTAGGTGTAATCATACCTTCATTTACTAAATCAACTGCAACTTTTAAAGCAGCATGAGCTGTTCTTTTACCATTTCTTGTTTGTAACATAAATAATTTGCCATTTTCAATAGTAAATTCCATATCTTGCATATCTTTATAGTGATTTTCTAATGTTTTAGCTATTTCACTAAATTGTTTATAAACATCTGGCATAACATCTTTTAAAGTAGAAATTGGTTGTGGTGTTCTAATACCTGCAACAACATCTTCTCCTTGTGCATTAATTAAATATTCGCCATATAATTTATTTTCTCCAGTAGCTGGATTTCTTGTAAATGCAACACCAGTTCCTGAATTATCACCACTATTTCCATAAACCATTTCTTGAACATTAACAGCAGTTCCCCAACTACCTGGAATATCATTCATTCTTCTATAAATGATAGCTCTTTCATTATTCCAAGATCTAAATACAGCAGTAACTGCTTCAATCAATTGAACTTTTGGATCTTGTGGGAATTCTTCTTTAGCTAAATCTTTATAAATATCTTTAAATTTTTTAGTAATTTCTTTCATATCATCAGCAGTTAAATCTGTATCATATGAAACGCCTTTTCTTTCTTTAAATTCATCTAAAACTCTTTCAAAACTAGATTTAGGATAACCTTTTACAACATCTGCAAACATTTGAATAAATCTTCTATATGAATCGTAAACAAATCTAGGATTATTTATTTTTTCACTGAAGTTTTTAGCAACTTCATCATTTAATCCTAAATTAAGTACAGTATCCATCATACCAGGCATACTAGCTCTAGCACCACTTCTAACTGAAACTAATAATGGATTATTTAAATCACCCATTTTTTTACCTGAAGACTTTTCTAAATTAGCTAATTTAGTCATAATTTGATCAATAACTTCATCAGCTATTTTTTCACCATCATCATAATATTTATTACAAGCTTCAGTTGTAACTGTAAATCCATCAGGAACAGGTAATCCAATACTTTTCATTTCTGCTAAGTTGGCACCTTTACCACCTAATAAATTTTTCATATCTTTGTTTCCTTCATTAAATGAATAAACATATTGTGTCATATATCTTGCCCTCCTCATTATCTAACACAATTAAATTATAGCATATTTGCAATAAAAAAAGAATAAAATTTTATTCTTTTTACATATTTTTTAACGGCTTCCACCGCCACCACCGCCGAAGGAACCTCCTCCTCCGCCACCTGATGAGAATCCACCACCGCCAGATGAATAAGACTCTGCTCTACTTCTTGCAGTTGATGCTGCGGATACTGATCTAGTTGAAATAGTATTTAAAAATATAATAGTATCAAAATCAACATTATCTAAATTTTCGATATATTCAGGATATAGTTTTTTAAATTGTTTAGCAACTTTATCAGCTATACCAAATATATAAGCAAACATTAAATATTCATCCCATAGTTTAACTTCAATAGCTTCTTTTGTATCAATCGAAGAGAATTCTTGTAAAAACAATTTCAAGCCATATAATTTTTTAGAATCTTCATATAAAGTATCATCCATAACATTTTTGTATTTACATTCTTTACGATTAGTTCTTTTATAAATATGACCTTGTTCTTTTAATTCTCTAATCTTATTATTTTTAATTCGATCAAATAAATTTAAATACTTACTATAATTTTTTTTAGCCCATTTTTCCAATTCTTTTGATTCTAATATACCATCACCACTTGCTTTATACATCATATCATATAATTCTTGTTCTTCTTTGATATCTAATTTGGTATCTTTGTTAAGAACAATTTTTGTAGATTTTTCTTTTAATACTTGGACTTTATCTTCTTTTATCCATTTTAATAATATTGCTCCTAAAATACTAGCTGAAGATTTTAACCAATTATTTAAACCTGCTAACGCATTAGCGTAATAAATGTCTTTATTGCAAGGAATATCTCTAAATAATGGTGTATTTTTTTTATTGATTACTTTATTATCTTTATATCCATATAAAGCACCACGTGCTATTAAAAAAACAATTATAAATGGAATAAAGCATAATAAAATATTGAAAATACCAAATATAAAATCTAAAAAGCTAAATGTATTATTAGAATAATCATAATCAAAAGTACCTTGTTCTGCCATATTATAAACTTCATCAAATGTATCATATTTAGTTTTATTAGTAGTATTAAAAGTATTCAATGGGAATTTAGCTAGTAGAACAGCATAATTGTCATTCATACTATCTTCATTGGACATATATATTTTTCCGTCATATACATAAGCATATCCTTTATACCCATACCCCCACACATCTAAAGTATCAGGAAAATCATAAAAACTTGATATTTCTAATGTAAAATTATCAAAGCTTACATTAGATAGTCTATCTATAAAATTATAATATATAACTTGTGCATCATTAGTATTAAATACAAAATTACTTAATTTATATTCTAATTTAAAAGTATGCTTATTATAATCATATTTGCCAAAACATAATTCTAAACCATTATTAGTATAATTAATTCCATAATAACCTTTTTTTTCATTTAAAGACCCGTTTATATCCCATTCTTTATAATTCAATAAATTACCATCCATATAAACTTTATAGTTAGATAATTCCATATTACCCATGTTATTTAAAACTTTATACCATTCAGTTCCGTCAGATCCTTTAACATTCCAAATTTCTTCTATATCGACATTTCCTTCTTCATCTAAATACACTTTTATATCAATGTTATAAATATTATTTTTTGCTGATACAATACTAATACTAAATAAAAATGTAATAATTAAAAATATAATTTTTTTCATTTTCTCACCTTTTTAATATTTTTTGAAAATCTTTTGAATGAGGTATTAAAACTTTATTCAAAAAACATGTTTCACATAATGGATCATATGATTCATCCGCACCAATTAATACTTGTTCTCCATCATAAACATATTCCCCATTTACCTTTCTAGCATTAAATCTAGCTTTTTTACCACAATCACAAATAGCTACTAATTCATTTAAAGAGTCTGCATATCTTATTAAAGCTTCACTTCCTTTAAATAAATTACCTTTAAAATCAACTTTTAAACCATAACATATAGCTGGAATATCAAAATGTTTAGTTATAATAACCAATTCATAAACTTGTTTTTCTGTTAAAAACTGTGCCTCATCAATTACTAAACAAGTCAAATTATCATATTTTTTTATATAATCAATCAAACTATCATCTGGTTTTAAAACAATATCAACTTCTTTTGACATACCAATTCTTGATGTAACAGAATCATTTCCTTTAGTATCAACTGAAGGCTTAATTAATAAAGCTTTCATTCCTCTCGAATTATATTTGTAAGCAGTTTCGATTACTTCGATTGTTTTTCCAGCACTCATTGCTCCATAATTAAAATATAATTTTGCCATAACTACCTCCTTGCTCTTGGATGAGCATCTAAATACACTTTTCTTAAATGTTCATTAGAAACATGAGTATATATACCAGTAGTAGATATATTTTCATGACCTAATAATTCTTGAACTATTTTTAAATCTGCTCCTTCATTTAATAAATGAGTCGCAAAAGTATGTCTTAAAGTATGTGGGGATATATTTAACTTTAAACTACTTTTTTTAACAATATCATCAATAATCATCCTAATAGCTCTATCAGTTATTTTATTACCAAATTTATTTAATAATAAATAATCACTATCTTTATTTAATTTACTTCTACTTTTGTTTAAATATTCATCCAATAATTTACTACACACTTTACCATATAAAACATATCTTTCTTTATTACCTTTACCTAAAATAAGAATACGATTATTACTAAAATCAATATCACATATTTTAATATTAACTAATTCACTAACACGTACACCACATGAATATAAAAGTTCTAAAATAAGTAAATTTCTTAAACCTAATACATCATTTTTGTCTGGAATACTAAATAATACTTCTAAATCATTATAATTAACATAATTAGGTAATTTTTTTTCTATTTTAGGATTGCTAATTAATAAACAAGGATTTTCTTTAATAACTTCTGTTTTGGTTAAATATTTAAAAAAACTTTTTAAACTACTAATATGTCTAGCAATACTTTTATTAGTATATTTTTTATTATGCAAAAATTGTAAATATGATCTAATAAAATTATAGTCAATATTTTTAATTTTAATATCTTTACAATATTCTTTAAATTGATTTAAATCTTTTTTATAACTTAGAATTGTATTATCCGAATATCCCTTATTTTTTAAATACAAATAAAAATCATTTAATTCGATCATTTGGCCCTAATCCATCTGGTTTAAATTCAGAATCTAAGTTTTTTAATTCATCTAAATCAAATGGAATATCATCTTGATGATATGAAAATCCATCAATTAAATAAAATTCTTGAGGATTTTTAAAAGTAATAGGTTCATCAATATGCTTCTCTTTAGATAAATTATATATTGCATCAATAGTAGGTAGTTGTCTTTTTTTTCTTTCTATTTCATAAGCTTTAGTTATAATTCTTAAAATATCATAAAAATTATTTTTATTTTTTTTAATTTCTTTTTTTATTAAATTTACTCTACTCTTTACTTTATAATTAGCATAAGTAATTTCACGACACAGAAATCCGGATATAAGCTTTCTAAAACCAAATTGATTAAATCCAATTTTTTCCAATTGCAAAAATTTTAACATTGTTGCACGATCTTTAATCATTTCATTAAAAGCTACTATATGTTTTTTATATAAAACTCTTTTTTCAACAAAATATAATGATTTATCTAATTCTCTTGATTCTAATATAACAATTCTTCCTCTAAACTTTTTACCTGTTTTTTTACTAATTGTTTCAATATAATTTTTATTTTCTTCCAAAAATTTTTCGATTTCTCGTTGATAATATTCTCTGATTTGATCTGAATTTTCAAAATTTTTTGTTGTAAAATCATCAATATCATTTGCTTCTTTTTTCATCAAAGTTAAACTAATTTTATCTTCATCATCTAAAACTAAACTTAATGTTCGTTCCATATTATTCACCTATAAAAAGTATACAAAAATAAAAATATATAGTCAAGAAAAAAAGAAGAATTTAATCCAATGTCATTAACTTAAGAAACGCGAAAGCGTTTTTTTTGATATAATAAAAGAAAAGGATAGGAAGGTTTTAATATGAGGCAAAGTCAAAATGGGACAAACTTCATCAGAGACCAACTAGAATCA
>CALVIQ010000062.1 GCA_944331815.1 uncultured Bacilli bacterium | reverse complement strand
TAATTAATAAATATAATAAAATAGTTGATGAAAAATTAAGTATTAAAGAAAAAGAATTGTTAAGTGTATAGGGGGATTATATGAAAAAAGAAATTAATTATTCAAAATTAAATGATTTAATTTCATTGTCTCATAATATATTAAAAATATTATTTGTTTTATTAATTATAGTTGGAGCTTATTCAATTATAATGTTAATTAAAGAATTAAAAATTTTACCTTTTATAATATCTATTTTAAAAATAATTTCTCCTCTTTTTATTGGCGTATTTATAGCTTGGCTATTTGATCCAATTGTTACAAAGTTAAATAAAAAAGGAATTAGAAGAATAATCGGTACAATTATGTGTTATGTTTTATTTTTAGGAATAATATTTTTAATTGTTTATGCAATAATACCTTTATTATCTGAACAAATAAATGATTTTGTTACTACTACAATCCCTTCTTTGTATGACACTTCTAAACAATGGATAGATAATATTTTTAGTAATGTTAATAGTATTGAAGGATTTGATGCAGTTGCAATACGTAATGAGATATTTAAGAAATTAGAGTTAATGACTACTAATTTAGCTAATTCTTTACCTGATATATTAGTGGTATCACTAAAAACAATATTTTCTTGGGTAGGTATATTTGGTATTGGATTAATTATTGGATTTTATTTATTATTAGATTTTGATAAAAATATTGATACTATTTATACTTTGATACCAAAAAGATATCGTAAAGAGACTAAAAGATGTTTAACAGCTGTTAATAAACCATTAAAAAGATTTGTTAATGGAGCATTATTAGATTGTACAGTAGTATTTGTTATAACAGCTATAGGTTTTTCATTTATTGGGTTAAAATCACCTTTATTGTTTGCTTTATTTTGTGCATTAACAAATGTAATTCCTTATGCTGGACCTTATATTGGTGGAGCTCCAGCTGTATTTGTAGGACTTACTCAATCAACACCAACAGGTATTGCAATATTAATATTTATTATTGTTGTTCAAGCTGTAGAAGGTAATTTCTTCCAACCTTTAATTATGAGTAAAACTACTAAATTAAGTCCAGTTACAATTATTTTAGGATTATTAGTATTTGGACATTTCTTTGGAATTTTAGGCATGATTATTTCAACACCTTTAATTGGAGCAATTAAGGAATTAGTTAATTTCTTTGATGATAAATATGATTTTTTGAATTTTAGTTAAAAATATTTAAATTGTAGTATAATAAATGAGTTAACTATTATAAAATAATGGCTAACTCATTTTTTTTATAAGGTAATAAAAATAATTTGCAATACTTTTATTAAATCATTAAAGTAAATATGAAAATTAAACTTAATAATTATTTAATACAATTTAAAAATTAACAACTTTTTTTTGTATATATTTTAGGCTTAGTTTCACTATCATCAATAGAAAATGTTGAAGATTCTTGGAATAAATTTTGAAAAACTTCTAAATTATTTCTAATGATTGAAAAATTTCCATCTTTACATAATCCCATTAAATGCTCAAATCTTTCTATCTCACTTAATGATGTTATAAATGTATTATTATTTGATATTTGCATAATTATATCATCTGCTATATTAAATATATTATTTACTGGCCCATCATAAATAGTACTAAATAAATGATGATGATATGAAGAAATTGAACCTAAATATTTATATGGATCAGGACTTTCTTTAATTATTGGAATTTCTTTACTTAAACAAGTAAATAAAATTTTTAAATAGTTTGAATTATTTTTAATTGCTTCATCACCCAAAGATTCCTTTATTCTATCAAGTGTTTTAGGTTGCAATAAAGCTAGTAAATAATTATTAGGAAAAATTTGATTCATACGCATAACTATTTTAGGTATGTATACCAAATCACAGTTTGCGATAGTTTTAAGTAATGAATCAAATAGCTCGAAGCTGTCTTCTTTAAAATTTAGTAAAGAATTGATTAAATCTTCATCATTATAGTTTAATATCTTTAATGCTTCATCTACAATATAAAAATCCCCATTGTCAGCAATAGCAGAGGCTATTTTTTTTCTATCTTTATATTTTGGTAATAAACGTTTTAATTGGTATGTAATATTAGGATAAAAATAACTTTTTTCAATCATAATATCAGCAATTTCGTTAAAAGGTGCATTTTCAATTTCTAAAGCTATCCTTAATAAAGTACTCCATCTATATTTTTCATCGAATTCAGATAAAGGCATTTCAACTAACGCATTAATTAGTGTAAAAATTGGTATGTTTTTTATATCTTTAGCCGCAATATAAAATAATTTAGGGTTTTTATTTTCAACAAGTGCATCAATAAATGCATTAACATCGATTACATTGAGTGAAATTAGTTTATTTGCTTTAACAGCAGAAGAGCTTTGTTCACAATCTTTTAATAAATTTTTCATTGAATTTGTCATATTTTTTTTCCTTCCTTAAATAATTTTTAAATTATTATATAATAAAAAAAATAGTTTGTAAAATATTTAATAAAATTTTAAATTTTTTTTTTATTTAAAATCTTTATGTTTATTTTTATTCGTGTTATACTATAGGTGGTGGTTTTATGCAATATATTAACAAAAATCCAAAAATATTTATTTTATCAGGTAAAGCTAAAAGTGGTAAAAATTACGTTGCTGATATTATAAGTGATTATTACAAGAATAGTGTTCAAATATCTTATGCTTATTATTTAAAACAATATATTAAAAAAATAACTAATTGGGATGGAAAAGAAGAAACTAAGCCAAGAGATTTATTACAATCATTAGGAATTGATTTGATAAAAAAAATAGATAAAGAGCTATTAATTAGAAGAGTTATGGAAGATATTAAAGTATATAGTTATTTCTTTGATGTTATTATTGTAACTGATGCTAGGTTAAAAGAAGAAGTAGATATTCCTAAAAAATTATTTAAATGTATTACAATTAGAATTAATGGTAAAGATAATGATTTAACTTTAGAACAAAAAAATCATATAACAGAAACAGATTTAGATGATTATAAATTTGATTATGTTATTGATAATATAAATAATACTAAAGATGAAATATTAAAAATATTAGGAGGGATTGATGAACTTAGTTAATGACAATATTATTAATGAAATAAAAGATGTAATAATTAATAGTAGAAATAAAATAGCTTATGAAGTAAATAATACTATGGTTTTGGCTTATTGGAATGTTGGAAGAATTATCGTAGAAAATGAACAAAATGGTAATATTAAAGCGGAATATGGTAGACAAATACTAAAGGAATTATCGAAAGAATTAAGAAAAATTTTAGGGTCTGGCTTTTCGGTTTCAAATTTGCAATATATGAGAAAATTCTATATTACTTATCCAAAATATCAGACAGTGTCTGTTAAATTGAGTTGGTCACATTATTGCGAATTGTTAAGTATTGATAATGTTGATGAAAGAAATTTTTATGAAAAAGAATGTGTTAATTCTAATTGGAGTGTTAGAGAATTAAAAAGACAAATTGATACTTCTTTATTTGAAAGATTATTACTTTCTAATGGTAAGAAAAATAAAGAAATAGTTTATAAATTATCTAAAGAGGGACAAACTTTAAATAATCCTTTAGATATTTTAAAAGAGCCTTATGTATTTGAATTTTTAGATATTAAAGAAACTAAGCCAATGTTAGAAAAAACTTTAGAAAAAAAGTTAATGAAACATATGGAAGAATTTTTACTCGAATTAGGTAAAGGTTTTATGTTTGTTGGAACACAACAACGAGTAACCTTAGGTAATAATCATTATTATGTCGATATGGTATTTTATAATAAAATATTAAAATGTTATGTTTTAATTGATTTAAAAGTAGGTCAAATGAAACCAGAATATGCAGGACAAATGAATATGTATTTAAATTATTATAATGAAGAAATTAATGATGAATACGATAATAAACCTATTGGTATAATTCTTTGTAAAAGTAAAAAAAAAGTTATGATGGAATATGCTTTAGGTGGTTTAGAGAACAATGTTTTTGCTAAAACATATACATATTATATTCCAAAAAAAGAAGTATTGATAAATGAAGTAGAAAAAGTTTTAGGAGGCATAAAATGATTGTAGCTATTGATGGACCTGCAGGAAGTGGTAAAGGAACTATTGCAAGTATTTTATCTAAAAAATTAAATTTAGTTAATATTGATACTGGAGCAACATATCGTTGTGTGGCTTTAAAAGCACTAAAAAATAATTTAAATGTAGAAGATAAAAGTCAAATAATTAAATTATCAGGTAACATAGATATTAAATTTGATTTAAATAATAATGTTTATTTAGATGGTGAAGATGTTACTAAAGAAATAAGAAGTAAAGAGGTAACTGAGATTGTATCACCAATATCAAGTATTGTTGAAGTAAGAAAAAATATGGTTGATTTACAAAGAAGATTAGGCAACTCTAATAATGTCGTGATGGAAGGTAGGGATATTACAACAGTAGTTTTTCCTAACGCAGATTATAAATTTTATTTAGATGCTACTTTAGAAGAACGAGTTAAAAGAAGATATAAAGAATATCAAGAAAAAAATATTGATATGAGTTATGAAGAAATATATGAAAATATAAAATCAAGAGATTATAATGATTCTCATAAAGAAGTAGGTTCTTTAACAAGAACAGATGATCAATTTTATATTGATTCTACTAATCTAACAATAGATGAAGTAGTATGTAAATTTATTAAAATTATAGAAGGTGATAAAAATGAATCTTAAGGATTTATATATTGATTTTTTTGTAAGTAAAGGACATAAACAGATACCATCTGCACCAGTTGTTCCAGAAAATGATCCTTCAGTATTATTTAATACTGCTGGTATGCAACCATTAATTCCCTATTTGATGGGTCAACCTCATCCTTATGGAACGAGATTAGTTGATTATCAAAAATGTATAAGAACTAATGATTTAGATAGTATAGGAGATAAAACACATCATACATTTTTTGAAATGTTAGGAAATTGGTCTTTAGGGGATTATTTTAAAGAAGAAAGTATCAATTATAGTTTTGAATTTTTAACTAAAGTTTTAAATATACCAATTAATAAATTGGCTGTTACAGTATTTATAGGAGAAGATGGTATTCCTAAAGATACTGAATCAGCTAGTATTTGGCAAAGTTTAGGTATTACTAAAATTGCATATTTGGGCAAAGAAGATAATTTTTGGATAGCAGGTGATTCTGGGCCATGCGGCCCTGATACAGAAATATTTTATTTTAGAAGTAATGATGAAGTGCCAGATACTTTTGATCCAAATGATGATAGATGGGTTGAAATATGGAATAATGTGTTTATGCAATATTATAAAGATAATAATGGTTTAACAGAATTACCTAAAAAAAATGTTGATACTGGTATGGGATATGAAAGAGTTACAGCTATTTTAGAAGGTGTTAATGATAATTATTTATCAAGTGTATGGATTGATATAATTAAAAAAATTGAATCATTATCTAAATATAGTTATGAAGAAAATTCAGAAAGTATTAGAATTATAGCTGATCACATAAGAACATCTGTATTCATATTAGGTGATGAAGCTTTAATAAAACCTTCTAATACTGATCAGGGATACATTTTAAGAAGATTAATTAGAAGGGCAATAAGACATGCTAAAAAATTAGAAATAGAATCTGATAATTGGGAAGTTTTAATTGCTAATATGGTAATTGATAAATATAAAAAATATTATAGTGAATTAGAAAAAAATAAAGATATTATTTTAGATGAATTAATAAAAGAAAAAAATAAATTCAATAAAACATTGGAAAAAGGATTAAAAGAATTTGAAAAAATAATAACTAATGTAGATAAGGTATTAAATAAAGATTTAGCTTTTAAATTATATGATACATATGGATTTCCTATTGAATTAACGCAAGAACTAGCTAAAGAAAAAAATATTGAAGTAGATATTGAAGGATTTAAAGAAAAATTTAAAGCTCATCAAGAATTATCTAGAACTGCATCAAGTGGTAAATTTAAAGGTGGTTTAGCTGGTGATTCTGATAAAGAAATAAAATATCATACTGCAACGCATTTATTAAATGCCGCTTTAAAACAAGTTGTAGATAAAAATGTTCATCAAAAAGGAAGTAATATTACAGCTGAAAGAATGAGATTTGATTTTTCTTGTGATCATAAATTAAGTGATGAAGAAAAACAAAAAGTAGAAGAATTAGTAAATAAATGGATAAACGAAAAAATAGATGTAACTGTTAAAGAAATGTCTAAAGAAGCTGCAATTAACTCAGGGGCAGAATGTATGTTTATAGAAAAATATCCAGATATAGTAACAGTTTATTCGATTGGTGATATATCTAAAGAATTATGTGGTGGTCCACATGTCAAAAACACTAGTGAATTAGGTAAATTTAAAATAATAAAAGAAGAAGCTAGCAGTGCTGGGGTTAGAAGAATAAAGGCTATTTTAGAATAGTCTTTTAAAATATATTGAAAAAAAATAAAAAATTTGATACAATTAATTTGTAATAAGGTGGTGTTATTATGGAAGAAACTAAAATATTTACTACAAATGAAATAGAAGAAGCTTTGATAGAAGAAACAATAAAAGAAGTAATTGAAATATTAAACGAGAGAGGTTATAATGCCAAAAATCAATTAATTGGTTATTTAATGAGTGGTGATCCAGGATATATATCTAGCCATAAAGAAGCAAAAAATAAAATAACTAAATTTGATAGAACAAGAGTTTTGGAAGTTTTAGTTAATAATTTTATAAAATGAATTACTTAGGATTGGATTTAGGTACTAAAACTTTAGGTTTGGCAATTTCGAAGGGAATGATTGCTACCACTTTAAAAACAATTCGATATGATGATGTTGATAAATTAATTTTAGAATTACAAAATATTATATCTGAATATAAAATTGATTTATTAGTTTTAGGTTTACCCAAAAATATGAATAATACGCTTGGACCACGTGCAATTGAAACTTTAAAGTTTAAAGATATGTTAGAAAAATTAAATTATAAAGTTGTATTGCAAGATGAAAGATTATCTACTGTTTCTGCACATAATTATATGATAAAAGCTGATTTGTCAAGAAAAAAAAGAAAGGAAAAAGTAGATTCTTTAGCTGCCACTATAATATTACAAACATATTTAGATAAGGAGAATAATAATGAAAGAAGAACAAATGAAATTTAAGGTTATAGATGAAAATGGAAATGAAATAGAATGTGAAGTTTTATTTACATTCGAATCAGATGAAACAAATAAAAATTATATAGTTTATACAGATAATACAACAGATGAAAGTGGAAATACTAAAGTATATGCTTCAATATATACTCCTAGTAGTGAAAATTTAAATTTACAACCAATTGAAACTGATAAAGAATGGAAAATAATTGAAACAATATTAAATGAATTACAAGATGAAGTAAAATCTAGTATGGAGGATAGCGAGTAAAACTCGCTTTATATTATGAAGAAGTTTGTTAATATATATATTTTTGCTATAGTTATATTAGGAATCATAATCGTAACTTGTTGTGTATCTTATAACATAGGGATTAGTCCAACAACTAAAGAAAGTAATGAAATAAGTTTTAATGTTTCTGAAAATAGTACATATTTGTCAATTGCTAATGATTTAAAAGACAATAATTTAATTAGGTCAATTAATTTTTATAAAATATATATAAAAATTTTTAATCCTACAAATTTGCAAAAAGGTACTTATACTTTAAATACAAATATGGGTGTGAAAAAAATAATTGAGGTATTAGAAAATGGAACAAAAGCTGAAACAATTAGTTTTGTTATACCAGAAGGAAAACATATTACTGATGTAGCTGATTACATAAGTGAAGTTACTAATTATAGTAGTGAGGAGTTATTGAACTATTGGCAAAATACAGATTTTATTAATAATGTTATTGATAAATATTGGTTTATAACTGATGAAATAAAAAATAGTAATATAAGATATAGTTTGGAGGGATATTTTTTCCCTGCAACATATGAAATCTTTAAAGATAGTAGTATAGAAGAAATTTCTTATAAAATGTTAGATAAAATGGATGAAGTTTTATCAAAATATAAAGAAGAAATAAAAAATAGTGAATATTCAGTTCATGAAATATTGACACTATCTTCAATTGTTGAACATGAAGCTATTTTAGATGAAGACAGACCAAAAATTGCTAAAGTATTTTTAAATCGATTAGATAAAGGTATGCTATTACAAAGTTGTGCTACTATTGGATATGCCATAAATAAGTGGAAATTAACTTATACTAACTCTGATTTAGCTGTTGATTCATTGTATAATACTTACAAATATTATGGTTTACCAGTAGGACCTGGTGGATTACCTGGTGAGTCTAGTATTAAGGCAGTAATTTATCCTGATGATAATGATTATTTATATTTTTTAGCAAATGTTTTCGATTCTAATTCCAATAAAACATATTATTCAAAAACATATTCTGAACATCAACAAAAATGCTTAATATATTTAGGATATGCTTGTTAAAAAAAATTGAAAAATATGCTAGAAAATATAATGTTCCGATTATGGAAAAAGAAGGAATTAATTTTTTAACAAATTTTATAAAGGAAAATAATATTAGTAATATATTAGAAATTGGTACTGCTATTGGCTATTCTGCTATAAAGATGGCATTAGTAGATGAAAATATTAAAATAATTTCAATAGAAAGAGACATTGAAAGGTATAATGAAGCAGTAAAAAATGTTAAAAAATTTAATTTAGAACAAAGAATAAAAGTTATAAATGATGATGCCTTTAATGTTGATTTAAATGATAAATTTGATTTAATTTTTATTGATGCTGCTAAAGCACAAAGTATGAAATTTTTTCTTAAATTTGAAAATAATTTACAAGATAATAAATTTATAGTAACTGATAATTTAAAATTTCATGGATTGGTTAATAGTGATGAAAAATTAAGTAAAAATTTAAGACAATTAACTAAAAAAATAAAAGATTATATTAGTTTTTTAAAAAATAATGAAAATTATGAAACTGTATTTTATGACATTGGTGATGGAATTAGTATAAGTAAAAAAAGGTGATTTTATGGAAATAATTTTAAGTTATGTAAATGATAAATTTAAAATGGAAATGGTTGATAGTAAAAGAAGAAAAAGAACAAGTAATTTTTCTAAAATAGAGGATACGCTTTATCAATTACCATACAATCCATCAATTATACGAAAAACAAATAAAGATTTAAAAATTGTTTATCCTAATGGCTATAAATTAGTCATGAAAGATTATAAAAAATATTCAAGAAGTAAGTTATATTCAGAATTTTTTAAAGGTATTGACGAAAATACTCCTATAATAAAAAATGTTCAAAAAGTAAATAAAAAAAGAATTGCTGCTTTGGCTTTGACTACAATTACTTTTGTAACTGTTTTTTTAATAAAAACAGGTGAAGAGACAAATACTGGTAATGATTTTGTAGTTATCTCTGAAGAAGCAGTGGAAGAACCAATATTACCTTTTAATGAACAATATGAAACTGAACAATATAAAGATCAATATAAAATAGAAGAAAAAACTGTAGTAATTATTGATGAAATAAATTATGATTTATTATATAGATTAGAACAATCATCTAAAATTATGAATTCTGAAATAAATAATAATTCATCAATTCCAATAGGAACAAAATTAAATCAATATTCAATTAACAAAATTACAGAATTTATTAATTCTGATGACGGAAAGTATTGTTTTGAAGTTTGTGAAGATTTTGGAGTAGATCCATATACATTTGTTTCATTATTGATGAATGAATCAAGTTTAAATCATAAAGAAACTATACCAGGTGGTGACTACTATAATGGCTTTGCTGTAGGTATTAGTCAGTTAGAAACTCCAAATGGTCAAGAAATAAAGGCTTTTAACTATTCAACTAATCAAGAAGAAGTTGTGTATGAAACAATGGAAAATGCAATTGATATAAAACAAAATATAAAAATGGGTGTCATGTTTTATCAAAATGTATTAAATAGATATAATGGTAATGAAAAGTTAGCTTTGCAGTCATATAATTATGGCTATGGTGTTATTGATTTAATTATTACAATATATGCTGATGAAATAGGTTGTTCGTATGAAGATATTGTAAATAATTTTTCGGATACAGGATGGCTAAAATATGTTAAAGAAGTTCATGAAGATCCAATTGCTTTTGGAAAAAAGTATGAAAAATATTCACAATTTAGTCAAACTATTAATTATTTAATTAATTGGCAGTATGGTTCTTATGGTAATGACAAATATTTAGAAAATTTATATTCATATTATATTGGAATATATAGTAAAAATATTGTGTCTGAAAAAATAATAGAAACTAATTTACTTGATAATAGTGTAACCACAACAGCATATGAAAATGATGTTAATTATAAAATTTCATAAAAGTTTAAATATTTAAACTTTTTTTGATATAATAGAAAATGTGATGTTTATGGAAGTGAAAGAAATTGAGAGAAGTATTATAAAAAAATATCGTAAAAAAATATTTGTTCCATTTGTAAAAGCAATTAAAGAATTTAATTTAATAGAAGAAAATGATAAAATTGCTATTTGTATTAGTGGTGGTAAAGATTCGTTTTTATTAGCTAAATGTATGCAGGAAATAAAAAAACATGGTAAATTTAAGTTTGAGTTAGAATTTATTGTTATGAATCCGGGTTATAATATTGAAAATTTAAATAAAATAAAAGAAAATTTATCTAAATTAAATATTCCTGCTCATATATTTGAAACACCAATATTTGAAGTAGCTGATAAAACTGATAATCCATGTTATATGTGTGCTAAAATGCGTAGAGGTTATTTATATAGTTATGCCCAAAAATTAGGATGTAATAAAATTGCTTTGGGACACCATTTTAATGATGTTATAGAAACAGTATTACTTAATATGATTTTTACTGGTAATTTTAGTAGTATGGTTCCTTTTGTAAAAAGCACTAATTTTGAAAACATGTCTTTGATTAGACCACTTTATTATGTTCATGAAGAAGATATAATAAGATGGGCTAAATCTAATGAATTAGAATTTTTAGATTGTGCCTGTTCGGTTACGAAAAAAAATAGTGGTCAAAGATTAGTTATTAAAAATTTAGTTAAGGAATTAAATAAAATATATAGCAAAGCTGATGTAAATATTATGACAAGCACTAAAAATGTAAATTTAAATACGATTTTAGGCGTTAAAAATGATAAAATATAATTTATTTAATCAATTGTACTGATATAAATTTAGGCAAACAATAGAATGAATTTTGAAAGGAAGTTAAATATGAAAAATTTAAAAATATGTAAAAAAGTATTAGCTTTGACAACTGCTGTTGGTATTACATTATTAAGTGGTTGTTCTGGTAAAAATGAAACCAAAACTAGTGAAGAAAAATCGGTATGTCATCATTTGATAGTGGAGTTTGGAGGACAACCAGTTATTTTTAGGGAATGTGAAGGATATGATATTGCCGTAGCATATTCACCAACTGCAATGTTTTATGAAATTAGAAAAGATGGCAATGTTTTAATTGATGCTACATCAAAGGATGGCAATTATTATATAGCAAATCATAATGATATTAATGAAATTGAAGAAATGGCTATCGAAAAAGGTGCTTATACTTATAAGTTAAATTAAAATTAACATTTTGGGAAAATATAAAATTTTATTTTTTTAGTATATTTTTATTATAAATATGATATAATATAATTGTCTAGGAATAACGACAAGCTAAATTAGAAAAACCGACTAATTAACGAACATTGGGAATCTAATTCATTGATGGTGTTGAATGCTCAAGATTCTTGAGAATCCTAAAATTAATGATGTGATGCCCACCTGGTAGAGACTAGGTTTTATCGTTAGGGGCCCGTATTCTTGGACTTTTTTTTTTATATAAAATATGATATAATTTAAAAAGTAAGGTGATAAAATGGATAGAGAAATAGTAAATAATATAAAAACTTTAGGTATTGATATGATTGATAAAGCAGGTAGTGGTCATCCGGGTATAGTTTTAAGTGCTGCTCCTATTATATATACTTTATATGCTAAACATATGAACGTAAATGTTAATGATCCTTTATGGGAAAATAGGGATAGGTTTGTTTTGTCAGCTGGTCATGGTTCTGCTTTATTATATGCAACTTTATATATGTTAGGATTTTTATCACTTGATGATTTAAAACGATTTAGACATATTAATTCGAAAACACCAGGTCATCCTGAATATGGTGTTACAAATGGTGTTGATATGTCAACAGGACCTTTAGGTCAAGGAATTGCTTCAGCTGTTGGAATGGCAATTGCTGGAAAACAATTAAATAAACAATATGAAATACCTAAAAGAAGTAAATTAGGAAAACAACAAAGTTTATTTGATTACCATGTTTATGTTTTATGTGGTGATGGTGATTTAATGGAAGGTATTAGCTATGAAGCAACTTCTTTAGCTGGTAGTTTAAAATTAAATAATTTAATTGTATTATATGATTCTAATGATATAAGTTTAGATGGTAGAACTGATGGAGTATTTGATGATAATATATTAGATAGATTTAAAGCTTTAAATTGGAATACGATTTTAGTTAAAGATGGAACTTTAATCTCTAATATTGATAAAGCTATTGAAGAAGCTAAAAATAGTGATAAGCCAACATTAATTCAAATAAAAACCATTTTAGGTGATGGTTCTATTAATGAGAATACTAATAAAGTTCATGGTAGTCCTTTGGATAAAGATGATATAACCAAGTTAAAATTAAAATTAAAAGTTGAACCTGAAGAATTTTATGTTGATTTAGTAGCTAAAGACAATTTTAGTAAACAGATAAGTGAAAGAAGTTTAAAAAAATATAATTTATTTAATCAATTAAGTTTAGAATTAGGTTATACCAAACAAGAACATAAAATTGATTTAAGTAATTTAGTATTTGATTCTAATTTAAAAGAGTCTTTAAGAGTTACTAACGGTAAAATAATGAAAGAAATAGAAAAAAGATTACCTAATTTTATAGGAGGATCAGCTGATTTATCAGCTTCTACTAAAACAATAATAAATAATAATATTAATTTTGGAGTAAGAGAGCATGCAATGGGAGCTATTTTAAATGGCTTAGCATTATCTAATTATTATGCCTTCGGTTCGACATTTTTAGTATTTTCTGATTATTTAAAACCTAGTATGAGATTATCCGCTTTAATGAATTTACCTGTTACTTATATTTTTACTCATGATTCCATTAATATTGGTCAAGATGGTCCAACTCATCAACCAATCGAACAGTTAATATCTTTAAGAAGTATTCCTAATATGAACGTATTTAGACCAGCTGATGCTAAGGAAATAGTTGGTAGTTGGGAATATATAATTAATAATAAGAAACCAAGTTGTTTAGTTTTATCAAGAAATGAAGTTAGTTTAAATAAATTAACTAATTCTAAATCAGTTATGTATGGTGGTTATATTGTAAGAAAAGAAAATCACTTACACGCTACTATTATAAGTACTGGTAGTGAAGTAGAGTTAAGTATTAAAATAGCTGATTATTTATATGAAACTTATAAACTAGATATTAGAGTAGTAAGTATGCCTAATCGTGAATTGTTTTTAAGACAAAGTAAGGAATATCAAGAAAGTATAGTACCTAAAGGTTATAGAACTATTGTAATAGAAGCTGGTTCTAAATATGGTTGGGAAGGTTTTGTTTATAGTGATAAATACTTAATTACTTTAGATAAATTTGGTTGTAGTGGCACTTCTGAAGAAGTATTAAATGAAATGGACTTTAGCTATGATAAAATATTACAAAAAATTATTAAATTACTAAAATAAGACAAAATTTTTAAATTTAAGATTATATAATTTTATTGGTGATTACTAATGAGAGAATATAATCTTTTTATTATAAAAAAAGAATATTATGATTATTATCGAAAAAATCCTTTATTTTTATTTGATGCATTAAAAAAATTATATACTTTAAAAGAAGGTTTTAATTATGGAATTTCTTTATATAATCAGTTATGTGAAAGAATAAATCCTTTTACTTTAAGACATTTTATTAATAAAAAATATAATTTAGATAATAATAAAACTTTTTATATAGATAAAACGTTTATCGAAATAAGACATACAAGAATTATTGTGAGAAGTAGAAATTTAGATATAATTGATGATTTAAATGAATATAATAAATATATATTTGTATGTGATTTTATAAATAATGATTATTTTTATTTAAATAAATTACAATATTGTTGAAAAATGTATAAAAAAATAGTAAAATGTTTATAGGTGATGAAAAATGTTATGGAATTTATTATATTTGTTAGTTGGTGTTTTAATAGGAGGAGCAATTGGCTTTTTTGTAGCTCGTAATTTAATAAAAAAACAATTAAAAAATAATCCACCTATTAATGAACAGATGATTAAAGCAATGATGACACAAATGGGAAGGACTCCTAGTCAAAAGCAAGTTAATCAAATGATGAAACAAATGACAAAATATATGTAAAAAGTATTTTAGATACTTTTTTTAATGATATTAACAAAGGAGATTTATTATGAAAGAATATGCTGATATATTATTACCAAATATTGATAAAACAATTGAAGATTATAAAAAAATATATCCTAATCGTAATTTGAAAGATGGAGCTATTGTAACAAGATACGCACCAAGTCCAACTGGTTATGTTCATATGGGAGCTTTATTTTCAGCTTTTATAGCTAGTAAAATGGCTAAACAAACAGATGGAGTTTTCTTTTTAAGAATTGAAGATACTGATAAAAAAAGAGAAATTGAAAATGGTGTAACTGGTATTATCAAAGATTTAAAAAATTACGGAATTAAAATAGATGAAGGAATGGTTAGTGAAACTGAATGGATAGGGGAATATGGGCCTTATATTCAAAGTAAAAGAAAAGAAGTATATCAAACTTTTGCTAAACATTTAATTATGAATGATTTAGCTTATCCTTGTTTTTGTACTGAAGAAGATTTAGAAAATATTCGTAAAGAACAAGAAAGTATTAAAGACAGAATCGGTTATTATGGTAAATGGGCAAGAGATAGGTATTTATCTCATGAAGAAGTTATTAATAGAATTAATAATGGAGAAAAATATGTAATAAGATTAAAATCACCTGGTAAATTTGAAAATAAAGTTATTTATGATGATTTAGTAAAAGGTAAATTAGAATTACCAGAAAATGATTTAGATATTATTATTATTAAAGGTGATGGATTACCAACTTATCATTTTGCGCATTTAGTAGATGATTATTTAATGGGAACTACTCATGTTATAAGAGGTGATGAATGGTTATCTAGTGTACCAATTCATTTACAATTATTTAAAGTATTTGGTTTTAAACCACCTAAATATGCTCATATTGCACCATTATTAAAAGAAGATAATGGAACAAGAAGGAAATTATCAAAAAGAAAAGATCCAGAAGCTGCTATTTCATACTATCATGAAAAAGGTATTCCAACAGAAGCAGTATTATTATATTTATGTACTGTTGCTAATTCAAATTTTGAAATGTGGTATTTACAAAATAAAGATAAAACAATTGATGATTTTAAATTAGAATTCAAAAAAATAAGCGCGAGTGGTTCTTTATTTGATGTTGATAAATTATTGAATATATCTAAAAATTATATAAGTTTATTAAGTGCAGTTGATGTATATAATAATACATTAGAATATAGTAAAAATTATGATAATGAATTATATGGTTTATTAACTAAATATAAAGATTATAGTATTAATGTTATGAATATTGAAAGAGAGCAAAAGAAGCCTCGTAAAGATTTAGCAATGTTTTCAGATTTTAGAAAACAAAACTGGTATATGTATGATGAATTATTTACTAATTTAAATTATGAATGGCAAAATATTACTGATAAAGAAGAGATTAAAAATATTTTAAATTTATATATTAGTAAATATGATGTTAATGATGATAAAGATGTTTGGTTTAATAAAATGAAAGAAGTATGTGATGCTTTAGGTTATGCTTCTGATATGAAAGCATATAAAGAAAATCCTAATAACTATAAAGGAAATATTGCTGATGTAAGTAACGTATTAAGAGTTGGTTTAACCACTAAATCAATGACACCAGATTTATATGAAATAATGAAACTATTAGGTAAAGAAAGAATGGAAAAAAGATTTAATATGGTTTAAATCTTTTTTTTATATACTAGGAAAGTGCTTTGCAAAAATTTAAATAAAAATATTGACACACATATGTTTGTGTGATAAAATTACACCAAGGTGGTGATATAGTGAAGATATATAAGGCATATAAATTTAGAATATATCCAAATAAAGAACAACAAGAATTAATAAATAAAACTTTAGGGTGTACTAGATTTGTTTATAACACAATGTTATATGAAAAAGAAAAACTATATAAAGAAAATAAAATAACTAAATCGAAAAAAGAATGTATAAAAGAATTACCATTTCTAAAACAAACATATCCATGGTTAATGGAAGTAGATAGTATGGCTCTTGCAAATACTATATTTGATTTAGAAAATGCATTTAAAAATTTTTATAGAACAAAAAATTATCCAAAATATAAAGATAAGTATAGTAAAAAT
>CALVIQ010000061.1 GCA_944331815.1 uncultured Bacilli bacterium | reverse complement strand
TGGGGCGCAATAAGGGATTTATACCAAAAGAAATAAAATTCGCCCCATAATGCCTTTAAAATCAAAATTTAATTTATTATGGAAAATGGTAATAAAAATGATTCATTTTTTGTAATACTGGAAGCTAGTATTTTAAAAAGTAAATCAATAACAAATAGTGCAAAAATTTTGTATGCTTGTATTTGCTTTTCTTCAAACAATGAAAAAGGATATTGCTTTAGGTCAAACAAAGAATTAATGGAAATGTCAAATATATCTGAAAAACAATTTTATAGAAATATAAAACAACTTACAGATAAAAATTACATATCTTTATTTGTTGAAAATAATGAAAAGCATTATATACCAGTTTCTAACAAAATTTATAAAGAGTTAGAACTGAAAAGAAAGCAAAAAGAATTAGAACTAAAAAAGAAAAAAGAAGAATTCGAAATTTTAGACTATGATTGGCTAAATGATAGGTAAAGTTATCCACAGTCAAAATGACAGTCGATACTGTCAAAATGACAGCCTAAACTGTCAAAATGACAGTCCCTATATATGTATATAAAATAAATTTAAAATAAATTTAAAATAAATTTAAAATAATATATAAAAAAGGAATATTAAATTCAATTTTTAGAAATGGAAGTGAAAAAATGAAAAATCAAAGCAAATTGTATATTGAGTTAATTAAAAAACTAGATGATGATGAAACATTTATTAATTTTTATTATTTTGTACCATTTACATTATTAGAAAATTTTGTGCCTAAATTTTATCTTCAACAAAGATATGAATCTTTAATAAAAAAAGGAAAAATAAAAAAAAGAACGGAGGAAGATTAATGAATATAGTACTAGGCATATTTTTCGCAATAACAATATCCAAAGCATTTGATAAAATTATTGAAGAAAACTATTGTAAAAAAAACTACAAGAAAAAAGCACAATGCACTTGCTGGACGTGTAGATTCTACAATGATTGCGAATTTACGAAAATATATAATAAAAAAAAGGAGGAAAACTATGAGAGCAAAAACAATAGCACAATTTAAAATATTAGAATATTTAAAAAACAATTATCCAAAATTAATAGATAATTTATCAATCGAACTAATAGACGATAATTTAATCAAAATAAACGATAAGAAAGATTTAGTTTATATTGTTTACGATGAAAAAACTCACGAAATAGCAATATTTGACGAAAAAAAAGTATTTTGTAGAAAAGAAAACGTTTAATGACGTTTCTTTTTTTCTTCTCCCGCTCCCCTCCAAGACCCCAACCCACAACACAACAAAAAAAGAGGAAATTTTAATATATATACTTTAGTATATATATTAAATTCCCTTTTTTGTTTGAAAATTTTTTACTTAATCGTGTCTAATTTAGTGTATCTTTCAAACTCTTTAACCTCATAATTTTCAGTTTTATCGTATGAATTAAAATATGCCCATAATTTTGGTGTATAAAATGAAAAACTTCCCTCTTTATCCCACTCAAAATATTCACATATCTGACCACCAATTAAATCCATAGTCTTACGAATTGCTAAAGCATTTATTTTAAATGGTGTTTTTGCTTTTTTTAACATTATTAATTGAGTTGTTAATTCTCTAAATTTGTTATCAACGTCATTATATGCTTGAGAAAATAACCATAAATCAACTCCATAATGTCTATGCTTTTTCAAGAATCTAACTTGTGCGTCTGATAAATTTCTCATCCAATTACGATTTGATAATTCACTTCCAGCCTCATCAATAATAACAACACAATCTTCTAATAAATATGTTCCTAAATCTTTTAAATCTAGCTTTTTAGCTCCAATTATAGGAACGTTTGAATATACGTCTTTTCCTTTTTCTAAACATTGTTTTACCAATAATGCTGCTAATGTAGTTTTACCAGTACCGGGTGGGGCAAAAACTTGTGTAAATTTATTAGGTGGACGACATATTATTTTCTCTGCTTTTTTAAATGAAAAATACGTTTTTATCAACAAAAAAACTAAAATTAATAATACTTTAAACATTTTTATTTTTGTCCCATTCAGCCCATAGTTTTTTTAAGTATTCAGTTTCTTTTTTAGCCAATTTTTCACGCTCTTTTTTGTCTAATCTACGTATCCATTTATAAGTAAATAAATCCACCATAAAAACTAAAATTACTATTAAAATTATTTCTAAAATTAAAATTGCCATTAATACCTCCTATTACTAAAATATCTTCTTTTTCTAAATAATTTCTTTAAGATTTTCAATAATAACATAATGAATAAATATATTACTAAATAAGCAAAAATATTTGCTAAAATTAACGTAGTTAAATACATATCACTGCTCTTATCTAAATTTAATCCTAAAGTAGTAATTAATTCATCAAATTGTGGTACTTTTATTATAAAAAATAATGTAATATCAATTAATCGTTCCATATCTTGTTAGTACCTCCAAATAATAACGTTCCTGGTAATACAATTACTGCCTCAATTAAAGCCAAAAATGTCAATATTGTTAAAAATACATATATAAATTCATACCCAGTACACATAGGTAACATTTCTACCCAAAAATTATATATAAATTCCATTAATTATCACTCTCCCTCATTATCTAAAATCCCCATAGCGTCTAATATAAAATAAATTACTAAAGAAATGAAAATAAAAGCTGTTATAATTTTACCTATTGGTATATATTCATTAGAATCAAATTGTATCTCAAATAAAAATATTTTATTTATTGTATCTGCCCATAATATTAATAATTTTTCTATTATCTCATACATTTTATCCCCTCACTATCTTAGCAACTATCAATGCAATTATCACTATAGATGCAATTCCCAAAATTTCAGAAAATGGACTAGGTATAAAACTAAAAATCAGACCTACAATATCAATAAATCCAAAAACTAAATTCTTTATTGTTTCAAGAGCTTGTGTGAAATTATCCCATAATTCTTTCACTTTCTCACCGCCTTAATAATCCTACATACAACCATTACAATAAATATCCCAATAACTGCACTTTTTATCCATAAATTCAATCTATTAAAAAATACCATTATCAATTTAAAAAATGAGTTTATAAAATCACTTATAGCGTTAATAAATGATTTTACAGCTTCAAATATACCATCAATACTTGTATAATCGCCATTATTAATTTCTTCTTCCATTTCATTATTAACAATATCATTGTATTTATCATCAAAAGAATCAAATCCTAGTTTAGGATTATAATTAAATTTTTCAATTAATAATTCGTCTAAATATAGCTCAAAATCAATATTATAATTATCAAATTGATTTTCACGTATATTCCATGCAATAACGTCTTTTAAATCTTGCTGAATTCCATTAATAATCACTTTAAAATTATAAATATCGCTGAATTGTGTATAATCTGATAAATCAGCTTCAAATCCTATAAATTTATTCCCAGATTGATCAGTTCCAGTAAATTCTTTTAACTCTATATTTTTATTAATATTATCAAAGGGACCATTATATTTTGTATTCCATAAAATATTATTATTACTATCTAATATTTGAAAATAAATTGGAATATTTATTCCATGATTTAAATAATATATCTTATTTTCTTCTGAAACGTCCATATTATAAAAATTTTTATTATCATATGAATATTGATATTTATAACTATTTTCCCAACAATTTCTTAAATCAATTGTTATTGCATATATATCTCTACCTTCTAAATCAGTTGCGAAATTATGAGATATTTGCATTCCGAAATTATTTAATTCTGATACATTTATTGAATTTTCATCTAATACTTCGCCATTACTATCTAATACTCGAAAACGAATATTTGTATTATAGTAACAAGAATAATCATATATATAAAATCCCTCTTGTGCTGCTGTTTGGATATTTTCAGTTATATCTACCCAATCATTAAAAAAATCAGTTTTAAATTGATATGTATATGATTCGTCGTATATATCAGCAAAATCAGCTCTGATATTATATAAATCGTTTCCCTCTAAATCATTAGCGTAAGTTTTTGTTATTTTTATTCTATTATAATATTTTACAAAAGTAGGTAACTTCGTGCCATTTTCTAATAAAGTTCCGTTAATAGACAAATTTAAAACATTACCTGATGAGTCAACATTATTAAATGAGATATTTGAATTAGTATCATAAATTATAGTATCAACATTTAAAGTTCCTGTGCTTTCAAAACCACCTAAAAAAGCGTCCGTTGTATACCAAAAATCAGGATAATTAGGATTTTTTAACCAATTATCAATATAATTTAAATATTCTTCTAAACTTGAGTTATTATTAGATAAATCTTTAAATTCTATAGAATTTGTATCATTATTAAATAAAAATCTAATATTAAATTTTTTACAATTATTATCTAAAATATTAGGATTAATTTCTAATTCGTAATACCATTTTTTATTAACGTAAGTTCTTTTCCAAATTGTGTTAATATTTAAATTTTTTGGAATTGCATATATATTAAAATCTTTATTAATATTTACTATAAGATAATCAAAATTATCATTATTTTTTAATTTACTAATTATTAAATCTAAAGTATCATTTATATTTAAACCATTTGGATATTTGTCGTGAGTTTCTTTTAAATCATTTATATAATAGTTTATATCTGCATTTAAATCCACTTCATAAGCATAAGCATTATTATTAAAACTAAATAGCGAAATCATCACTACAATAAAACCAATTAAATAGCTCTTTATCTTCAACGATTTCATTTAAATCACACACCCCCCACTCTATATAAATTAATATTTTTTTTAACATATTTCCTCCATAAAATAAAAAGGGAGGATTCCTCCTCCCACCGATTCAACTATACGTGTTTTCTTCTTAAGAATAAACGATAGCATAATCCAATACCGCCAGATACAAGACCTAAAGTGATGATAATTTTTCCCATTGGATTAGCCCATAATCCTGTGAAGAAATCACCAGTCATAGTCATGAATCCGCCCATTGTTTCAGCTGCTTGTTCAAAAATGTTGGCAGTTGTGATTTCTGTTGCTGTTACTGTTTCTTCCATATATACCTCCTCATAAATATTAGAGTACTCATGCTTAAAGAATAGCATAAAAAAAAATAACTGTCAATCCTTTTTAGTTGACAGTATAAAATTTATATGATATATTAATATTGCCTCTCATACTACCACTATTATAGGCGATTAAAGTAAACTCTTTTTCATAAAGTACAGCCCCCTGTACTTTTTTGTTGTTATTTAATAAAAAAAATGTTATTATTTTTAATAGAAAGAGAGGTGAATTTGACAAAATTTTGATTTTTTTGTAATATACACCCTCAAGAAAGGGGGGGTACTATGACAATAGAAGAAGCTTATTTAAAATACATTAATTATATATCATTAAAGAATAAAATAACTACTGTTTCTAGTGTAAAAAGAAAATTTAAAAACTATATTATCCCATTTTTTTGTAATAAAAAAATAATTGAAATTACAAAAAATGATTTTATAGAATTTCAATTAAATTTAAAAAAATTAAATTACAGTAATTCATTTTATCACGAAATTATGTCTGTATGCAATGGATTCTTTAAATACTTAAATTTAACATATGGTATAAATAATATTGCTAATGAAGTTGGAAGAATAGTTTACAATAAAAATGAAATTAAAAAAGACAATAACATATGGTTGAAAAAAGATTTTAAAAAATTTATAAAATGTGTGGATAACAATATATATCACACACTATTCACAGTCTTATTCTATACTGGAATTAGAAAAGGAGAAGCTTTAGCTCTTAAAGTATCCGATTTTAAAAATAATAGTCTAGTAATAAGCAAAACACTAACGAAAGAATTTTATAATGGAAAAAGACAAGCAATACCAACTAAATCAGGAAAAACAAGAATAATACCATTAGACTTATTTACAATTATTGAAATTAAAAAACTAATAAAATATTATAGCAAAAATTATGAAAATTTCAATCAAGATTTTTATCTATTTGGAGCCGATAAGCCTATAGCAACAACTACGTTAGATAGAAAAAAAGACTTTTATTGTAAAAAGTCTGGTGTAAAACAAATTAGAATTCATGATTTTAGACATAGTCATGCGACAATGTTATATAATAAAAAAACACAAATTAAGCTAATTCAAGAACGTTTAGGACACGCAGATATTTCTACAACTATGAATATTTACGTTCATACAAACGAGGTAGAACAAAAAAGATTAATCAAAAAGATTAATCTATCTAGATTATAGCATTATATACCAGTTTCTAACAAAATTTATAAAGAGTTAGAACTAAAAAGAAAACAAAAACGCTATAAATTTATTAAAATACCCTCAAATTTGCATTTTTATAGGGTTATTTTAATCAAAATGGGGCGCAATAAGGGATTTATACCAAAAGAAATAAAATTCGCCCCATAATGCCTTTAAAATCAAAATTTAATTTATTATGGAAAATGGTAATAAAAATGATTCATTTTTTGTAATACTGGAAGCTA
>CALVIQ010000060.1 GCA_944331815.1 uncultured Bacilli bacterium | reverse complement strand
ATGCTTATTTATGATATAATATATATATGAGTATGGGTGTACATAAATACATAAAATACGAAAATTTGGACATTTATTAAAAAAGAGGTGACTTTATGTATTTAGATGAATTACAACTTCAAAATTTTCGCAATTATGATTCATTAAAAATTAGATTTAATAGTCATGTTAATATTATTTATGGAAATAATGCTCAAGGAAAGACCAATTTATTAGAAAGTATTTATGTTTTAGGTCTTACTAAATCACATCTATTAGATAATAATTTAATTCAAAATGGTAAAAGTAGCTGTAAAATAAAGGGAACAGTTAAAAAAAACAAATTTAAAACAAAATATGAAATTAGTTATTTAGAAGATAAAAAAATTTTAAAAATAGACAATCAGGAAATAAAAAAAATAACTGATTATATTAATAATAGTCTAAATATTATTATTTTTTATCCAGAGGATTTGGAAATAATTAAAGGTTCTCCTAATAATCGTAGGAATTTTTTAAACTTAGAACTTAGTCAATTATCAGATAATTATTTGAAATTATTAAATGAATTTAATAAATTATTAAAGATAAGGAATGAATATTTAAAAAAAATGGCTAAGAATATTGAAGTAGATAATACTTATTTTCAAATAATAACTAATTATTTTGTGGATAAATCGGTATTAATTTATAAAATGCGAAAAAAATTTGTTGAAAAATTAAATGAAAACTGTGGAAAAATATTTTATGAAATAACAAAATTACCTGATTTTAAAATATCATATGTTACTAATTATGAAACAGAAGATATTAAAAAAAGTCTATTAGATAAATTAAATAAGAATTTAAAAAAAGAAATAAAATTAGGAAGTACTTTATATGGACCACATCGTGATGAATTAGAATTTTATTTAGGAAATAATAATTTAAAAATATATGGTTCTCAAGGGCAAAAAAGAATGGCTGTTTTAGCTATGAAACTAGCTGAAATTCCTATTTTTAAACAATTTAAAAATAATAATCCTATTTTATTATTAGATGATGTATTTAGTGAATTAGATGACATAAAGAAAAATAATATTATCAAATATATTTCTGAAGATATTCAAGTTATCATAACAACTACAGAAATAAAAAAAATAAATAAAAAGAAGTTTTCTTCAGTAAGTATATTTAAGATAAAAAATGGCGAAATAATAAGAACAGAAGAGGTGGAAAATGAAAGAACATTATGATGCTTCGGATATTCAAGTGTTAGAAGGATTAGAAGCAGTAAGAAAAAGACCAGGTATGTATATTGGTACTACAAGTAGTAAAGGATTGCATCATTTGGTTTGGGAAATAGTTGATAATGCTATTGATGAAGCTTTAGCTGGATATTGTGATGATATTGAAATAACAATTAATAAAGACAATTCAGTAACTGTTAAAGATGATGGTCGTGGAATCCCAACTGGAATTCATGCTAAAACAGGGTTATCCACAGTAGAAACAGTTTATACAGTATTACATGCTGGTGGAAAATTTGGTGGCGGTGGCTATAAAGTATCAGGCGGGTTACATGGTGTTGGTGCATCTGTCGTAAATGCCTTAAGTAGCTGGGTTGAAGTAAAAGTATATCAAAATGGAAAAGTTCATTTTATTAGATTTGAAAATGGTGGTCATACAGTTGAACCTTTAAAAGTTATAGATGAATGCTCACCTGATAGAACAGGAACTACTGTAACTTTTAAACCAGATCCAGAAATATTTCAAGAAACTACTATTTTTGATTATGAAATATTAAAAACAAGAGTAAGAGAATTAGCTTTCTTAAATAAAGGTTTAAGATTAATTTTAATTGATGATAGAGATCCATTAAATATTAGAAAAGATGAATTTGTTTATGAAGGTGGTATAAGTGAATATGTTAAGATGTTAAATGAAAATAAGACACCAATTCACGAACAAATTATTCATTTAGAAGGATCTGAAGATGATATATCTATTGAAGTAGCTTTACAATACAATGAAGGCTATTCTTCAAATGTTTATTCTTTTACTAATAATATTAATACTTATGAAGGTGGAACACATGAAGAAGGTGTTAAAAGAGCATTAACTAGAATTATCAACAATTATGCTAGATCTAACAAAATATTAAAAGATAATGATGAACCTTTATCAGGTGATGATGTTCGTGAAGGTTTAACAATGATTGTTTCATGTAAACATCCAAATCCACAATTTGAAGGTCAAACTAAAACAAAATTGGGAAATAGTGAAGTAAGAAAAATAGCTGATGATGTATTTAGTGAAGGATTTGAAAGATTTTTATTAGAAAATCCAAATGAAGCTAAATTAATTGTTGAAAAATCAATGACAGCAGCTAGAGCTAGAGTAGCAGCTAAAAGAGCACGTGAACTTACAAGGAGAAAAGGTGCTTTAGACACAATTAATCAATGGGGAAAATTAACTGATTGTACTAGTAAAGATGCTTCTATTTCAGAAATATTTATCGTCGAAGGAGATTCAGCCGGAGGTTCTGCTAAAGGTGGAAGAGATCCAAAAACTCAAGCTGTATTACCTTTAAGAGGAAAAATATTAAATGTAGAAAAAGCAAGATTAGATAAAATATTAGCAAATGAAGAAATTAGAAGTATGATTACAGCGTTTGGAACTGGTATTGGTGATGAATTTGATATTAATAAATTAAGATATCATAAAATAATCATTATGACTGATGCCGATGTTGATGGTTCACATATTAGAATTTTATTATTAACGTTATTTTATAGATTTTTTAGACCAATTATTGAAGGTGGATATGTGTATGCAGCTCAACCACCATTATTTAATATAAAACATGGTAAAACAACAAAATATGTGCTAAACCCCGAAGAAAGAGATGCTTATATAGCTGAATTATTAGAAAAAAATCCAAATATTAAATATGAAGTAAGTCGAAATAAAGGTTTAGGAGAAATGGATGCCCATGAATTGTGTGATACAACTATGAATATTGAGAACAGAACATTAATTCAAATAACTATTGATGACGCTATAAGAGCAGATCAAACATTTGAAACATTAATGGGTGAAGAAGTAGAACCAAGAAGACAATTTATTCAAGAAAATGCTTTAGATGTGGAAAATTTGGATATTTAGGAGGTAGTTATGGATAAATTAGAACAAAGAAATATAGTTACAGAAGTTGAAAGATCATTTCTTGAATATTCAATGAGCGTTATCGTTTCTCGTGCTTTACCTGATTTAAGAGATGGTTTGAAACCAGTACATAGACGAATTTTATATACAATGTTTGAAGATAATTTAACACCAGATAAACCATTTCGTAAAAGTGCAACAACAGTTGGAGCAGTTTTAGGTAGATACCATCCACATGGTGATTCTTCAGTTTATGAAGCAATGGTTCGTATGGCCCAAGACTTTAGTTATCGTTATGTTTTAGTAGAAGGACATGGTAATTTTGGTTCAATTGATGGTGATGGAGCCGCTGCTTATCGTTATACCGAAGCAAGATTATCTAAATTATCACTAGAATTATTAAGAGATATTAATAAAAATACTATTGATTTTAAGCCAAATTTTGATAATACAACTAAAGAACCAGTAGTATTACCAAGTAGATTTCCTAATATTTTGGTAAGCGGTACAATGGGTATTGCTGTTGGTATGGCAACAAATATACCGCCACATAATTTGGGAGAAGTAGTTGATGGTTGTGTTGCTTATATCGATAATAACGATATAACAATACCAGAATTAATGGAATATATTAAAGGCCCAGATTTCCCAACCGCAGCTACAATCTTGGGAAATAGCGGTATTAAAAAGGCTTATGAGACAGGAAAAGGTACGATCACTATTCGAAGCAAAGTAGAAATAGTAGAAAATAACAATAAAACACAAATTGTTGTTACTGAATTACCTTACCAAGTAAATAAAAAAGCATTACAAGAAAGAATTGCTGAATTAGTAAGAGATAAAATAATTGATGGTATTAGTGATCTACATGATGAAACTAACTTAAAAAATGGTATAAAATTAGTTATTACCCTTAAAAAAGAAGCTAATGCCAATGTAGTATTAAATAATTTATTTAAACATACACAATTACAAACAAGTTTTGGTATTATATTCTTAATGTTAGATGAAGGACAACCAAAAATCTTAAATTTAAAAGAAATAATCTCAAAATATGTTGATTATCAAAAAATAATAATTATTAGAAGAACAAAATTTGAATTAGATAAAGCAGAAAAAAGAGTTCATATTTTAGAAGGTTATAAAATTGCTTTAGATAATATCGATGAAGTTATTAAAATAATTAAAAATGCTGAAAGTGATGTTGTAGCTAAACAACAATTAATGAGTAGATTTAATTTAACTGATATTCAATCTGATGCTATTTTAGAAATGAAGTTAAGAAGATTAACAGGATTAGAAAGAAGTAAAATAGAAGAAGAATTAAAAGAATTATTAGCATTAATTGATGAACTTAAATCTATTTTAGCAAATGATGAAAAGATTTTAAATATAATAAAAGAAGAATTAATTGCTATTAAAGAAAAATATAGTGATGAAAGAAGAACTTATATTGATATGACAGCTGTTGAATATATTGAAGATGAATCATTAATTCCAGTTGAAGATATAGTAATAACTTTAACAAATAAAGGATATATTAAACGTATTACTACGGAAACATATCGTACACAAAATAGAGGTGGTGTAGGAGTTAAAGGTATGACTACAAATGAAGATGATTTTGTAGAAAATATTATTTCAATGACTACTCATGATTATTTATTATTCTTTACAAATAAAGGAAAAGTATATCGTATTAAAGGTTATGAAGTACCACTTTATTCTCGTCAATCTAAAGGATTACCTATTATTAATTTATTATCATTAGATAAAGATGAAGTAGTTAAAGTTATGCTTAAAGTAAGTAACAATGATGATAATAATTATCTTGTATTTTGTACACAAAAAGGTTTAATTAAAAGGACAAATATTAGTGAATTTAAAAATATAAGAGCTAATGGAAAGATTGCTATTACTTTAAAAGAAGATGATGAATTAATAGCTGTTAAGAAGACAACTGGTGAAAATGAAATTATTATGGCAGCATCTAATGGACGTATGATCAGATTTGATGAAAAAGAAATTAGAGTTATGGGTAGATCTGCTTCAGGTGTTCGAGGAATAGATATTGGTGATGGTGTAGCAGTAGGATGTGAAATAGCAGAACCAAATCAAGAAATACTAGTTGTTACTGAAAATGGTTATGGTAAGAGAACTGGTGTTGAAGAATATCGTATGACACATCGTGGCAGTAAAGGAGTTAAAGGATTAAATGTTACTGAAAAAAATGGTAATATAGTATCATTTAAGACTGTTCATGGTGATGAAGATTTAATGATTATAACTAATAGTGGAATAATAATTAGATTACCAATTGAACAAGTTTCTACTACAGGTAGAGTTGCACAAGGTGTTAAATTAATTAATCTTAAAGATGATCAAAAAGTTTCAACAGTAGCAATGATTAAAAAAGAAGAATCAAATGATATATCAGAAGAAGAATAATTCTTCTTTTTTTTGAAGTTAAATAATAAGATTTTATAAGATAATTTTTAAAATTAAAAATATTAATTGTACTATTAACGCATATCTTTTAAATTATAAATCTATGTGTAATGAAGACATAACTTTCTTCTAATTTTCAAAATTAGGATTTTCAATATTATATTATTAAATATTTAATGTTTCACGTGGAACTATAAATAATAAAATAAATTAATGTTTCACGTGGGACTATAAATAATAAAATAATTCAATGTTTCACGTGGAACTATAAATAATAAAATAAGCTAATGTTTCACGTGAAACTATAAATAATAAAGTAACTCAATGTTTCACGTGGAACTATAAATAATAAAATAAGCTAATGTTTCACGTGAAACTATAAATAATAAAATAACTCAATGTTTCACGTGGAACTATAAATAATAAAATAACCTAATGTTTCACGTGGAACTATAAATAATAAAATAATTCAATGTTTCACGTGAAACTATAAATAATAAAATAACCTAATGTTTCACGTGAAACTATAAATAATAAAATAACCTAATGTTTCACGTGGAACTATAAATAATAAAATAAACCAATGTTTCACGTGAAACTATAAATAATAAAACAATTCAATGTTTCACGTGAAACTATAAATAATAGAATAAGCTAATGTTTCACGTGGAACTATAAATAATAAAATAAATTAATGTTTCACGTGGAACGTATTATTTAAATTATTGTGGATAATAAAACCAATATTAAAAATTAGATAGATATTTTGATATAATTTTAAATTTTTGAAGATATATTATTTTTGATTTATAAAATTGATAACAATATATGTTATTGAAACACATATGATTAATTGAAAAAATATATATGTATTTAATACATAAAACATTTTAAAATAAGAAAATTAAATAAAATAATTGATTTTATAATAATATTATTGTATATTATATATGCACAACATTTATGTTTGAATCTGGTCAGAGTCGGAAGACAGCAGCCATAAGATCCTCTAAATGTGTGTGCTTTTTTTTGTAGGTGATTATGATGGAAAAATATATGTTA
>CALVIQ010000059.1 GCA_944331815.1 uncultured Bacilli bacterium | reverse complement strand
ATAAACAAGCAAAAAATTGTAATTCTAATAAATCATGTAAAGAAAACAAAATGAATTCTAACATGAATAAACAAGAAACTACAAACGCTAATGCTAATACTTCTTCAAATTATGATTTTGAATAAGTCTTAACCCAAGAAAAAAAGACGATTTTAAGGTCTTTTTTCTTTTTGAAATTGTTTTTCGCCTTCCCCTACTCTTATTAGTTCCAAATTTTCGACATCACACCCAACAGTTTCAAAAACATCATATGGATCAATGATAGTTGATGTACTAATAAAACTTCTAATATTATTTAACATCTCATCATTAAATTTTTTTAATGCTTCGAATGCTAAATAAGACCCAATAATATAAGGATAAATTTTATAGAATTCATCATCTAATAAAAATTGAATATATTTATCACATCTCATATAAGCTAAATCAATTGGTTGCACATTCTTGTATTTACCCAGAAGTTTATTAATTTTTTCTAATGAGTTTAATGCTTTTTCATAATACTTTAAATCATCATTTATAGATATTTTTCTATTTTTAATTAAATTGGTTAAATAATGATACAAAGGGTCAAATGTTAAAGAAATAAGTGATAAATCTAAAATTCTGATTTTTTGGTAAATAGTAAACAATTCATTTATATTAAAATCTTGTTGTTTTAAATAATATATAGTATATAACTCATAAAAAATAGAAAAAAATTCTGACAACATTTTTGGTACTTCTACTTTATTAGTTTCTATAATATAGTGAATTAATTCATGAATTGTATTTATAACATCTTGTAGTGTATTACTATAAGTAAGTGTTAAATAACAAGTATCATCTTTTAATATTATACAACTATTACCAATCGGTAATTTATTTAATTTATGTTTTAATTCTTCTAATTGTTTGTCATCAAGTTTATTTAAGTAAATTATTTTCCCATCTTTTTTAGCTATTTCATATATTTTTAGCCATTCAGAAGTTGGATCTATTTTTTTTAAAATTTCACAAATATATTTATCTATTTGTTCATCTGTCAATTTTGTTAAATCTTTCATATCATATTGGTTATCAATTTTACAACTTTCAAGGAAATCATGCATTAAATCTATCATAACAGGAAAATTGTAAAACATAAATTTATCTTCGGAATCTTTTAAATTTATTAACATTACCCATAATAAATCACTTAAAACATCATAACTACATTTATCATGTAACCATTTTTCTAATTCCTCATTTGATATGTCTTCAGTTCCATTTTTATGTTTATATAATTCTCTTGCTCGCTCATATAATTTATCAATATTAAATTCTTTTAAATATTCTTTTAAATTATATTTTTTATTTAATAATAATTCAGAATAAACTTCTTTCATATTCATTTCACTAATTGGTTTCATAATATTCCACCTCAATTGGATAGATATTATAACACATTTAATATTAAAAGACAAAATGATTTATTATCATTAATAGAACGCCTAAAATAAAAAATAAATAGGTTATACTTAATTTATTATAACTTTTAGAAGTTGGTAATAATTCATACATTGATATATGAATCATAATACCTGCAATAATACCAAATAAAAATCCCATGATCCTATCATTAATATAATTACTTAAAAAAAGGTAAGTTAATAATGCACCGAATGGTTCTGATATAGCAGATATAAATGTATAAAAAATAGCTTTAAATTTACTATTAGTAGCATAATATATAGGAATAGATATACTTATTCCTTCAGGTATATTATGTAATGCTATAGCTACAGTTAAAGATATTCCTAACATAATATTGGTATTAGTAGCCATAAAAGTAGCAATCCCTTCTGGAATATTGTGAATTATTATAGCTAACATTGCAAATACCCCTACTCTATATAAATTATTATCTGTCGGAATATATTTATCAATAAACATAGAAAATATAATACCACTTACAACAAATATTAACAAATATAAAACAGCAGGAAATTTCGGAAAAATATTTATTAATAAGTTATATGCTTCTGGTATTAAATCAGTAATAGATACGGTAAACATTACTCCTGAAGCAAAAGCTAAAGATGCTATAATTATATTTTCATTTTTCTCATTAAATATAAATATTGATCCAATCATTGTAGATAATCCTGCTAATATAGTTAGCATAAAAGCAAATGATATATTATCCATCGATATCACCTATAAAATTATATGACCAAATAAAAACTTAATAACAAGTATTAAGTTACAAATAATAAATAAAACAAATTACTTTTTTTAAGGCAATTATTATTTTTTATATTTACTATAATCTACACCAACTATTTCACAAGCAATTTCAAATATAGTTCTTTCTGTATCAGGATTTTCTTCAATATAAAGATTAATATGTCTTTTAACAGATGATTGAGTTACTTCCATATTAACAGTATAAACTTCATCGTTATCTTCCCATACAGTTATTATTTCTTTAACAATCTTATCTTGTTTATCACTTGATTCGGTGAGTTCCGTTTTCCAATCTTCTACTTTGTAGTCATATACTTTAGTGCCACATCCTGTTATAAACAACAAACAGATAAATAAAAATAATATTTTCTTCATAGTATCACCTGAGTACATAGTATCATATATAATTGTATGTGTCAAATTCGTTTTAGTGTTCTTAAATAATCTTTATCTTTTATTTTATATGATTCGATAGCTTTCTGTAATGATTTATTATATGTCCAATTATCTAAATTGCAATTATTTAAAAAATGTAATGTTTTATCATAATATTTTACTAAACACATTGAAATAAGCCATGCAATAGCCATTTTAACGTAATATTCATCACTTTTAATACAATTTACTATGTCAAACACTTCATCGATATAATCATCATTTAAATAGTAAAATAAAGATACTATCCCTACTCTATTAATAAATGGTTTATCATTTTTTAAATAATCTTTAATTTTAATTAAGTACTTATCTAAATTTTTATTAATAATTTTATAATTTAAAACAACTGAATCACAAGTAGCCCAAGAATCAATATAATTAATATAATCGTCAAATAGTTTAATTGATTCATTATAATCTTTTAAATAAGTAATAACTAATCCATGAAGCATAATTTCTTCATAATATTTATGTTTATTATTTTTAATAAAAGTTAAATAATCATTTTTAATAATTTCCTTTGCTATTTTCTTTAAAATAGGAATTCTAACTCCAATTATATTATTAGTTTTAATAATTCTTTCGTTAAATTTTTTATATTCATCATCTTTAATACTATACAAATATTTAATTAGTTCTAAATTATCCGTGAGGATGGAATTTGGTATATTCATCTTTTAATTTCTGATTTGAAATATGAGTATATATTTGTGTAGTAGATAATGAACTATGACCTAACATTTCTTTGATACTTACTATATCAGCACCTCTATCAAGTAAGTGAGTTGCAAAAGAATGTCTTAAAGTATGAGGAGAAAATTCTGTTTTAATATTTTTTTTAATAGCTAATTCTTTTACTAATTTATAAAAACTTTGTCTTGACAATTTTTTTCCATGATTATTTAAAAATATATAATCGGTATTAGTTTTAAGTAGTTCTTTTCGATATTCCAATATATATTTTTTTAAATAATATATAGCATAATCACCGATTGGAATTATTCTTTCTTTACTTCCTTTGCCTAAAGTTCTTATTAAATCACTATCTAAATCAATATCATTTAGTTTTAAATTAACTAACTCACTTACCCTAAGTCCTGTAGCATACATTAATTCTAACATTGCTTTATTTCGGTAGCTATATTTATCAACTAAATCAATATCTAACAAATTTTTAACTTCATCAAGTGACAATACTTTAGGTAAAGTTTTCCTTAATTTTGGAACTTCTAAATATTCCATTGGATCTGTTACAAATCTATTTGATAACACTAAAAATTTATAAAAAGTTCTTAAAACTGATACATTATGATTAATAGAACTAGTAGATAATTGTTGTTCTCTTAAATATTTTGTATATTCCATTATATCTTTTCTTTTAATGCTATTGATATTTAAATTCTTTTTACTAATATATTTATAGTATTTATATAAATCATTCATATAAGAATTAATTGTTTCATTACTATATTTTTTATCTATTAATAAGTATGTTTTAAATTCTAAAGCTTTATTGTTAAATTCATCTTTATTTGGAATAAAATTCATATGACCACCTATTATATTGAATCCTTATCTATTCCTCTAATTGGACAATATTTTTCATGAATTTTTGCTTCATCACGGTATCTTCCTGTTAATAATTCATTTTTATATGTATCAAATTCAAAATTTTCTTTATTACTATCTAATTCTTTATCAATATCATATTGTATGTTTACAAATTCATAAGAAAACTCACTAAATTCTTTAGAATTATAATTTCCTTTAATAATTAAATAATTAGCTAAAGTTGTATTTTTGACATCCCCGTCTTTATCACTATTTCTATAAAGATCAATAGAATTTCCAACTGAACCAGTATTTAAAATAATTCTATTATATATTTTTTGCATATATTGTACATGAATATGACCATAAATTACAACATCTGCTTTTAAATTAGAAACAGTATTTTTACTTGGTAAAAACAATTCATATAATCTATCAATTCTATCAATATTACCGATTAATTCATTTATTCTTTCTGGATGTGAATGAAATAATCTAATTAATCTTCCACTCATATAAAATTCATGACAAAACGGTAAATTACTCAAGTAATTTAATTCTTCATCTGTAATTTTACTTAAAACAAAATTAATTCTATTTTTTTTGATTTCATCAGTAATACTATTATTATTTTTTAAACTATCTTCCCAATTTCCTTTAATAACATTTGTACAATTTTCTTTTATTAATTTTATACATTCTTTGGTATTAATTCCTTTAGATACTATATCACCTAAACAAATTATTTCATCAATATTTCTTTTTTTTATATCATTTAAAACTGTTTTTAATGCTTCTAAATTTCCATGAACATCAGAAATAACAGCTATTTTTTTAAACATATTATCAACTCTTTTCTAATAATAATTATATCACACTCTATTAATTTTTTAATAATTTTGATAAAATAATACGTGGTGATGTAAATGGAACCTTTAGCGCATATTTTAAGACCCACTAAATTAGATGATATAGTTGGTCAAAAACATTTAATTGGCGAAGATAAGATATTAACTAATTTAATCAAAAATAAAAAATTATTTTCTATGATTTTATATGGTAAACCAGGCATTGGTAAAACTAGTATTGCTACTGCTATTGTAAATGAATTAGGCTATAAATATATTTTATTAAATGCTGTTATAAATAATAAAAAAGACTTTGATGATGCTATAGAAGAAGCTAAATATAATAGTGAATATATTATTATTATGGATGAAATTCATAGATTAAATAAAGATAAACAAGATTTATTATTACCTTATTTAGAAAATGGATTAATTACATTAATAGGTATGACTACATCTAATCCATATCATAAAATAAATCCAGCTATTAGAAGTAGATGTCAAATATTTGAATTAAAAGAACTGAATGATGAAGATATTAAAGATGCTTTAAAAAAAGGTATTAAATATTTAGAAGATATTCAGATTGATGATGAAGCAATTAATTATATTGTTAAATTATCAGGTGGTGATTTAAGATTTGCTTATAATTTATTAGAAGTTGCTTATTATTCTAGTAGTGATAAAATAGTAAATATAGAACATATAAAAAAAATAAATAATAAGCCAGTATTCTTTCATGATAAAAATGAAGATGGTCACTATGATGTATTATCCGCTTTTCAAAAATCAATTAGAGGCAGTGATGTTAATGCTAGTCTACATTATTTAGCTAGATTAATTGAAGCAGAAGATCTAGATAGTATTTATAGGCGAATGACAGTTATTGCTTATGAAGATATTGGACTTGCTAATCCTTCGATGGGACCTAAAGTAGATGCTTGTATTAATGCTTGTGAACGATTAGGATTACCTGAAGCAAGAATACCACTTGCTACAGTTGTAGTTGAACTTGCACTATCTCCTAAATCAAATTCTGCTCATGTTGCCTTAGATAACGCTTTATTAGATATTAGAAATGGTAATACTGGGAATGTCCCTAATCATATTAAAACAAATTCAAAAGATTATAAATATCCTCACGATTATCCTAACGCTTTTGTTAGACAACAATACTTGCCAGATAAAATTAAAAATAGGAAATATTATGTTCCTAAAACAACAAGTAAATATGAAACTACATTAAAAAATATTTATGATAAATTAAATAAATTACAAAATTAAAATGATTGAATTTACTCAATCATTTTTTTAAATCAATTATTTTTATGAAATAAAACATTTTACTGTTTTTTCATACTGAAATATGATGTTGTAGTATCTAATTCAATACCTCTTAGTTGTGCCATTTCATTAATTGTTACAAAAGCATAACCTTGTTTTTGTAATTCTTCCATTGCAAGTAAAGCGCCTTCTGCTGATGATTTATATATGTCATGAACTAATACAATTGCACCATCATGAGCATGTTCAATTATTTCTTGAGCTACTCTATTTTTATCTTTATATTTCCAATCTAAAGGATCAATATTCCATAAAACAATACTCATATTAGCAAGTTCTTTACCATGATCAGTTAAGTTACCATAAGGTGGTCTTAATAAAGTTGGACTCGTACCAATTACCTCTTTAATAGCTTCATTTGTTTTTTTAACTTCATCCATTAAAGCAACATCACTTAATAAATTTAAATTTCTATGATTATAAGTATGACTTCCGATATCATTTCCTTCTAAATAAGCTCTTTTAATTGTTTCTTTATTACTATTTACCCTACTACCTAAAACAAAGAAAGTAACTTTAGCATCATACTTGTCTAAATTATCTAATAAATAATTAGTGTTAGTTTCACTAGGTCCATCATCAAAAGTAAAAGCAATTAATTTTTTATCTTGATATTTAGTTAAATCTCTTACTTCAGGAATGATACTTACAACTTCTTCTTCTTTACTTGTATTTCTATATTCTTCTTTTAATAAATCGTTTATTTCTTCATAAGGTATAGT
>CALVIQ010000058.1 GCA_944331815.1 uncultured Bacilli bacterium | reverse complement strand
TGAAAATGAGATTTTAAGATTTTTCAATATTCTTGCGAATTAAATTTTTTGTCAAAAAAATAGTTAATTTCCTTTTATTATTTAGGATTTTTAACTATTTTAAATCTTTTTCATGTTTTTATCCTGTTAAATATTTATAAATTTATATTATTCATCATATTTAATAGTAGGAATTGCATCATCTAAATTATAATCATTAGATGGTTCAGTACCTTTTAAATAATATTGAATAACACTTTTCTTATCATCCTTAGTAGCTAATTGACCAGTTTGTGGGTTTACTAATACACCAACAACATTATTAGGCATTGTATACCAATTATCTTCTTTATCTTCTAAATATTTTTCAATAATATCTGCCCATAAATTTTTGTTATTTGTTGCATCTCCATACTCTAGTTCTCTGTTATCATCATAACCACTCCAAGTGCCAACAACAACATCTTTATTATATCCAAAAACTAGATGATCATATTCAGTTGTTCCAGTTTTAATAGCATATTTTTTAGTTAATTTGTTTGCAATTACATAAGAAGTAGGAAATGTATAATCAATAAAATTAGGATTAGAGGTATTAGCTAATAATTCATTCAAAATAAAAGTAATACTCTTGTTTAATACTGTTTCATTTACTTGTTTATATTCATATAAAACATTACCATTAATATCTTCAACTCTTTTAATAAAATGTGGTGTTACTTTATTACCTTCATTTGCTAATACAGCATATGCTTTAGTCATTTCTAATAAACTAATTGGTTGACTACCCAAAGCTAAGGAAGGAATACTATCCAATTTTGCTGTAACACCAACTCTTTTCATTGTATCAACCAAAACATCTGTTCCTAAAAATAAATGTGTTTTTACGGCGTATATGTTATCAGAATGAGCTATAGCATTTGCTAAAGATATTGCTTTATTTGGATATTGATCTTCATAATTAGTTGGACTATAAGTTTGATCTTCGGAAAAAACAAAGGTAGTTTTTTCACTTGTAAAAGTAGTTGAAGCTGTAAAATTGTTTTCTAAAGCAGCATAATATAAAAATGGTTTTATTGTAGATCCAACACTTCTATTATCAGATAAAGCTCTATTATATTGACTTTTACTATAATCAACACCACCTACTAAACCTAATATAGCACCATCGGTTGGATTCATAATTATACTGGCAACTTGAATATCATTAGAAATATTTTTTTCAATAGCTATTTCAATTGCTTCTTGAGCTTTAGGATCAAAATTTGTATATATTTTAAGACCACCAGTTTTTAATAATGAGTTAGGAATTGAATTAATTGATTTCAATTCTTCTAAAACGGCATCTTGATAATACATTAAAGAATTTAATTCATTATCGTTTTCTTTATCATCAAATACTAATTCTTCATTATAGGCAATTTCAACTTGTTCTTCAGTTATATAACCATCTCTTTCCATGGCTAATAAGACTACTTTTTGCCTATTTTTAGCTGCTTCAAAATTAACAAAAGGAGAAAATTCACTAGGTCTATTTGGGATTCCTGCTAACATAGCTGCTTCGCCTAAAGATAAATCTTTAGCACTTTTACCAAAATAATATTTACTAGCATTTTCAACACCTAAAACTCCACCATAATTTATGGTATTTAAGTATCCTTCTAAAATTTCTTCTTTTGAATAATGAGTTTCCATTCTTACAGTTAACCATGCTTCATTAATTTTTCTTGTCCACGTTTTTTCAAAATCTAAATATAAATTTTTAGCATATTGTTGAGTAATGGTTGAAGCTCCTTCATTTTTAGAACCGCTTTTGATATTGTTATACATAGCTTTAGCAATTCTTAAATAATCAAATCCATGATGTTCAAAAAAATGTCTATCTTCAATTGCAATAGTTGCATTAATGATATCTTCATCTAAAGAATCATAACTTATCCATTCATCAGTTCCAGTTATTAAATTTTCATTTTTATCATAAAAATAATAACTTTTAGTGCTGTTTATAGCAAGTTTAGGATTCATCCATGCACATAAATATATTCCACCATAACAAACAATTCCTATAATTAATAAAATTAAAAATATAAATGTTATTTTTTTTAATCTTTTCATATTATTCACCTATATTTATTATTAATAAAAAAATAAAATTTATAATCATATTTTTATTATTTTTATGATATAATTACTAAGAAAAAGGTGATTTAGTGGAAAAAGCAAAAATAACTATAAAAAATGATGATAGTATAAGTGAAGAAGTTTATACAATAATAAAAACAAAAAATAAAATTTTTTATCAAGAAAAGGAATATAAGACTACTATAATTTTAGATAATTTTAAAATAATAAGAGAAAGTAATGAATGTATTATTGAATTAAATTTTATACCTAATAAAAATACTAATGGAAAATATTTATTAAAAGAAAATAACAAACAAATTGATTTAGATATTTTAACTGATTATTTAATTATTGAAGATAATTTATTAATTTTAAAATATAAAGTATTAACAACTGATCAAGATGTAATTTTTAAATTAGAAAGTGTAAAATAGGAGTATATTTTTTTAAAGTTACTACATATTATAGAAATAGTATTGACACATTTTTTAAATGTGCTAAAATTATGATGATATTTTATACAAGGAGGAATTATGTTGATTAAAAATATGGCAAAAGAAGATTTGGAAATTTTATCTTATGCAGATTTAACTGAATTAATTTTAAAAGAAGAAAATAAGCCGTTAAATACACCAACAATTTTTAAAAAAATATGTGATATATTGGGACATAGTGAAGAAGAGTATATGGATAAAATTGGTGATTATTATACATCATTAGCTAGTGACAAAAGATTTGTCTTTCTAGATACTAATGAATGGGATTTAAGAGAAAAAAATCCTATTGATATAGTTATGGATGAAGATGATGATGAAGAAGATGTTGTTGAAGATGAAGAATATGAAGAAGATGAATATGAAGATGATATTGATGCAGCATTAGAAGATGATGATTTAGATGATGTTGATGAAGATATGGATGACCTAGCTATTTTATCAGATGAAGAATTAGAAGAAAACTAATTCTTTTTTGTATAAAAAAATAAATATGGTAAATAATATTACCGGTGATTAAAATGAATGAAAATAATGAATTATTAGAATATGTTTATCAAAATAGTGAAATGGCATTATACACATTGGAGAAATTAATTAACGAGTTAAAGGGAAAAGATAATAAAATAATAAAAGATGTAGGGGATATATTAAAACAATATGAAAAATATTATAAAGATTTAAAAAAACATTTAAAAAAGGAAAAATTAAAACCTAAAGATAGTTCTTTTTTATCTAAAATGGGAGCTAGTATGGGAATAAAAAAAGAAGTTATTAGTGATAATAGTGATGCAAGTATAGCAGATATGCTAATAAAAGGGATATCAATGGGTGTATTAGATATTGAAAAAAAATTAAGCCAATATGATGAAATAGCAGATAAAAAAACAATTAAATTAGCAGAAGATTTTTTAGAATTTCAACAAAACACAATTAGTAAATTAAAAAAATATTTATAATTTGCTATTTTTTTTAAATATGGTATAATGTATCTGTAAAGTTTTAGGAGTGAATTTTTAATGATACAATTTATATATTATATTTTATTTATATTTTCATTAGCTTATGGTTTATATTTCTTTGTTACTGGATTTTTTGGATTTAAGAATATTAATAAAAAATTAATAAAAAAGCATAAACCAAAGCATAAATTTGCAATATTAATTGCTTCAAGAAATGAAGAAGGTGTAATCGATCATTTAGTAAAAAGTTTGTTGCAACAGGATTATCCTAAAGATTTATATGATGTTTATGTTATACCAAATAATTGTACTGATGATACTGAAAAAGTAGCAAAAGAAGCTGGAGCAGAAATTATAAAATGTACTGTTCCAACTAAATCTAAGGGAGAAGTTTTAAAATTTACTTTAGAAAAATTATCGAAACGTAAAGATATTGATGCATATGTTGTGTTTGATGCTGATAATGTTGTTCATCCAGAATTTTTAGCAAGAATGAATGATGCTTTATGTGAAGGACACAAAGTTGCTCAAGGCTTTAGAGATAGTAAAAATCCAGGTGATAACTGGATAAGTGGTAGTTATTCAATATTTTATTGGATTCAAAATTTTTTCTTTAGTAAAGCTCGTATGCAAATGGGTGGTTCTGCTAGTATAAATGGTACTGGTTTTATGGTAAAAAAAGAAATAATAGATGAGTATGGTTTTAATACTTATACATTAACTGAGGATGTTGAATTTACAGCTCAATGTGCTTTAAGAGGTATTAAAGTTATGTTTGTTGAGGATGCTATAACTTATGATGAACAACCAACTGAATTTAAAGTTTCTTGGAAACAGAGAAAAAGATGGTCTTTAGGAAATATTCAATGTTTTAGAAGATATAATAAAGATTTATTTAGAACATATAGTAAAACAGGTTTTATTCCTTGTTTAGATATGCTTTTATCTTTTATGGCACCTTATATTCAAATTTTGGCAACTTTATTAACATTTGTTTTAATATTATTTAAGATTTTTAATGTAGAGTTATATGATGTTTTTTCATATATGTATGCATACGGATTATTATTTTTCTTATTAACTTACATAGGAAATGTTATAATAAATTTATTTGTTGTAAAATATAATAATAAGAGTATTAAAGAAATAATGTCTGGTATTTTATTATTTTCTTTATTTATGTTAACTTGGGTACCAATTAATTTTATATGTATATTTAAAAAGGATTTAAAATGGGAACCAATTAAACATAAAAGAGGTATGGGAATAGACGAAATAAAAAAATAATTAAAACTACATCAATAATTAAATGATGTAGTTTTTAGTTTAATTTATTTAAAATAATCCAAAATAAAAATGGTGAAGTATTATGAAAAAAGTAATATTGTTAATTATTTTTATTTTTTTATTAAATTTAAATTGTAATGAAAAAGTAATAACAACATTTAAAGAGAATAATATAAATAATTTTTATATATTAGAGTTTCCTAATAATAATATATCTACTAATAATTTTTTAAATTATTTTGGTAATATTCAAGTTATTTGGGTAGAAGTTAATACAAAATTTAATGTAAAAAAAAGATATAAATATACCGATATTGACAAATTAAAAGAGGATTATTTTAATGAATTAAACAATAATAATTATAAATTAGAAGTTATTAATTTTCAAATTTCTGGAATTATAATAAATAAAATAAAAGTTTATAGTAATATTGATAAAATTAATAAATTAAATATTGAAAATATGATAGTCAATTATTAAAAAAAATGATATAATTAAATAGGTGAGACAATGATAATAAAAGACATTAATGTAAATTATATAGATTATGGTCAAAAAGAAAATCCTATTGTTCTACTTCATGGATGGGGACAAAATATACAAATGATGCAAGGAATTGGTAATCAATTTAGTTTTACTAATCGTGTTATAATTGTTGATTTGCCAGGATTTGGTAAAAGTGGAGAACCTAAAACAGTTTGGACACTGGATGATTATGTTTTATTTTTAAAAGAATTATTAGATAAATTAAATGTTGATAATCCAATTATTATAGGACATTCTTTTGGTGGTAAAATTGGATTATTATATGCAACAAAATATCAAGTTAAGAAATTGATTTGTTTAGCTAGTCCATATAAAAAAATGGTAATAAAGATGTCTTTAAAAACAAAAATATTGAAAACTGCAAAAAAAATACCAGTTTTAAACAAATTAGAAGGATTTGCTAAAAAGCACATCGGTTCTACAGATTATAAAAATGCAAGTGATATGATGAGAAAAATATTAGTCGAACATGTTAATTATGATATAACTGATCAATTACATAAAATAAATTGTCCCACTTTGCTTATTTGGGGAACTATGGATAAAGCTGTCAGTATAAATGATGCTTATGAATTAGAAAAATTAATTAAAGATTGTGGTTTAGTAACATATGAAGGTTGTTCTCATTATGCTTATTTAGAAAGATTTGATCAAACAATAAGAGTATTAAAAAGTTTTTTAGGAGATGATAGTAATGAAAATTAAAGTTGGAGTTATTTTTGGAGGACCAACAGTAGAACATGAAGTAAGTATAATATCTGCTGTTCAAGCAATGGAACATTTAAATAAGGAAAAATATGATATATATCCAATATATATAACTAAAGATAGAACTTGGTATACAGGTAAGATGTTAGCTGATATCGATATATATCGTGATTTTGATACATTAAAAAGATATGCTAAAAAAGTTGTTTTATATAATCATAATGGATTATTTAGATTACAAGCCTTAAATTTTTTTAGAACTGTTGTAGCTGATTTAGATATTGTTTTACCTATTGTTCATGGTAATAATATGGAAGATGGTACTTTACAGGGTTATTTAGAATTAGTAGGTATACCTTATGTAGGAAGTAATGTATTAGGATCTTGTTTAGGACAAGACAAAGTTGTTATGAAACAAGTTTTTGAGAGTTTAAATTTACCCATTGTTGAATATACATATTTCTTTGATAATGAATATTTTTTAAATAAAGAAGAAATTTTAAAAAGTGTAAAAAAAATAGGTTATCCAGTTATAGTTAAACCTGCAACATTAGGAAGCAGTGTTGGAATAACTTATGTAAAAGATAGTGAAGGTATAGAAAAAGCTATCGAAGATGCAATATCTTACGATAATAAAATAGTTGTTGAAAAGGCTATTGAAAATTTAGTTGAGGTAAATTGTAGTGTTTTAGGCAATTATGAAGCACAACAAACTAGTGTTTTAGAAGAAGTGATGAGTACAAAAGAATTTTTAACTTATCAAGATAAATATTTAAACGGCGCTAAAGGAAAATTAGGTAATCAAGGTAGCAAAGGAATGGTTAGTGCTAGTAGAATAATCCCTGCAAGATTAGATGAAAAAATGATTGACAAAGTTAAAGAACTTGCTAAAGAAGCATTTAAAGCTTTAAATTTAAGTGGTGTATGCCGTATTGATTTTTTAATAGATAGTAAATCAAATAAAGTATATATCAATGAACCAAATACAATTCCAGGTAGTTTATCATTTTATCTTTGGGAAAAAACAGATAAAAGTTATGAACAATTATTAGATGAAATGATAACTTTAGCTATAAAACAATATAAAATTAAACATCAAAAAACAATTACATTTGATACTAATATATTGAGCAATTATAATGGAACTAAAGGAATTAAAGGTAAATTAAAATAACGAATTAATCGTTATTTTTTAATTATATGAAAAAAGAACTAATTAAAGTTCTCTTTTTAATAACTTTTTGGTGACCAGTACGGGATTCGAACCCGTGAATGCTGCCGTGAAAGGGCAGTGTGTTAAGCCACTTCACCAACTGGCCAATGGCGCCTCAAGTAGGACTCGAACCTACGACCCCTTGATTAACAGTCAAGTGCTCTAACCGACTGAGCTA
>CALVIQ010000057.1 GCA_944331815.1 uncultured Bacilli bacterium | reverse complement strand
TCCTGTTCCACAAATTAATATACCTAAATCAATTTTATTATCTCTTACACTTTCACCTATTTTATAAGCATATTGTGGATAATCTACACTTTCTATTGAATTAGTTCCATAATCTATTATTTGATATTTATCATTTAAATAGTTTTTAATTTTTTCTTTTAATATAACACCTCGATGATCACTTGCTATTCCTATTTTCATTTTGAATCTTCCTTTCTATTTAATTATATCACAAAAAAACTGCAATTAAGCAGCTTTATCTTGATTAAGTCCATATTTACGATTGAATTTTTCAACTCTACCTGTTTTTGTAACAGTTCCTTGTTTACCTGTAAAGAATGGATGACATTTGTCACAAACTTCTAAATGTAATTCTTTTTTATTAGATCTTACTGTAAAAGTATTACCACAAGCACAAGTAACTTTAGTTTCCATATATTCTGGATGAATACCTTTTTTCATAATCTTTCTCCTTCCGCCATGACTAAAAAAAGTCATAGAAATTTAATGCGTATATATTATAGCAAATAAATTTAAGAAAAATCAAGCATTTTTGTTATTTTTTTCAATAATTGTTAAATTAAATATATATATTCATATAAAAGACTATGAAACAATAAAAAAAAATAGTATAATACTCACATAAAAATTAATTTGAAGGGAGTTTTTTATAATGATATATTCCATTAATTCTAAATATTGCAAAAATGGGTTAATTCAAATAATGCCACGTACTGCTGAAACACATTTAATATTAAGTTCAGATGAAATAATTTTATTGAAACTTGGAGAAGAAGTTTTAATTAATAAGTATTCAAATCATCCTAGTAGAAATTTATTTCCATTTAGCGACAAAGAACAGAGCAATCAGCAACATTTCACAGAAATATTTGAATATAATAAGGTTTATCTAAATTATAGAGGTCAAGGAGGATTTAGTTTTCATAAAAATTACTTTTTTAAAGAAAATGATAGAGCCTTAGTTTTAGAAGAATCTTTATTTTGTGACGAAAGAGATGCTTCTAAAAATATAATGGAATTAAGTCGAAATGAAATTGATGAAATGTTTAATAGTGATAATTTTGATATAATGGTAATGATGGATAGAAACGGATTTATTTCATTTATTAAAAGTAAAAAGGATGACTTTAAAATTGGCCCAAACTTAATTCCAAGTAATGAAGAAATTGTTAAAAGAGAAGTTAATAGTAGAATTAGTAATTACAACATTGCAAAATTTTTCAATCCAAATTTGGAAAATGAAGAAAATTATAAACAAGCATCTACACCAAAAACAATAGATGAAATTAAAGATTTTAACATATATGGACCAGCTTTAATGGGAACTTATTCTCATTTATTATTGACTAGTAAAGATGGTAAATTTAATTTAATGTGGTTTAAACTTGATTTTATTGAAAAAGACAAATTTAGATTAACATTTAGTCCAATTGAAATTATTGAACCTACCGTTGATGATGTTATGAATTATTCAGCTAATTATGATATTGATTTTACACCAGAACCATATCAATCAAATAAAGTTCTAAGAAAGTTATATTAAATCAACAATTTCATTTTAATTTTGTTATAAAAACATATCAAAACAAAAAGGTTTTAAAATTTTTTCAAATATTAAAAGATTAGTTATAGACATCTATGACACTTGCTCCATAAGTAAAATATATTTAAATCTTTCTTCTTTGATAAAAACTAATTTAGAAATAAATTAGTTTTTTTGAGTTATGATAAAAATCAAGCATTTTTGTTGTTTTTTTCAATAATTGTGTCAATTATTTTATTTGAAATCAATTTATATCCATCTTTATTAGGAAAATAACTGTTAGGATTATCAAAATAAGATGTATTATTGAAATCATTATATATATCTAAATAAGTTATTTTATAATTGTCACATAGTTTTTTTAATTGTTCATTGGCATATATAAAAAACTCATCTAAACTATTTTCTTTCAAACAATTATATATACCAATATATATTATATCTTCTTTAGAATAAGTACGTAATAATTTAAATAAATTTTCTAAATCAACTGTTACTTCTTCAAATTTGGTATATAAATCATTAACACTAAAATCATTATTAAAAGTTATATTACTAAACAAATCATTCATTCCAACTGATAAAGTAATAATATCAGCCTTAATTAATATATTTTGAATATTTTTTTCATCTATTTTTATATTATCTTCAATATCTTTTACAAAATCAATACTTCTTTTATTATTATTAGTATAGCTAACATATTTTTTTATTTTTAAACTATTTTTAACATAATCAGCATAACCATAATCCTTAGCATTATAAGAATTTATTCCATTAGCTAGACTATCTCCCATTGAAAAATAATATATATCTTTATCTTTAAAACCTAAATAAATTAAAAAAACAGATAATAAAACGATAATTATAGTTAATATTTTTTTCATAATTTTCCTCCTAAAAAAAGTAGATTGCTCTACTTAATTATATTATTTATTAACTAAATTATTCATCAACTAAAACAATATCTGCACCAACATTTTTTAGTTTTTCTATAATATTTTCATAACCTCTTAAAATATGTTCAACATCTTTAATAATTGTTGTTCCACTTGCTTTAAGTCCGGCTAAAACTAAGCAAGCCCCTGCTCTCAAATCGGTGGCAACAACTTCTTTTCCTATCAAATTTTTAGGTCCATTTATATATATTTTTCTTTTATCAATTATTATATCTGCTCCCATTTCATTTAAAAATGGTACATTTTGAAATCTATTTTCATATATTGTTTCTTCTAATGTTGATTTGCCATTACAACCTATTAATAAAGTAGTCATAGGTTGTTGTAAATCAGTTGGAAATCCAGGATATCCTAATGTTTTAATTGTTACATTTTTCATTATATTAGGCTTAGAAACAATTAAATAATCATCATATATTTCGATTGGAACATTCATTTCTTTTAATTTAGATGTTAAAGATTCAATATGATTAGGTATTATATTTTCTATTTTTAATTTATTACCAACTAAAGCACCTGCTATAACATAGGTTCCGGCTTCAATTCGATCAGGTATTATTTCAGCAAAACCATCACCTAATTTAGAAACACCTTTGATAATTATTTCACTAGTTCCAGCTCCGCTTATATTTGCTCCCATGTTGTTTAAAAAAGTAGCAACATTTACAATTTCTGGTTCTTTAGCTGCATTTAAAATAGTTGTTGTACCCTTTGCTTTTACTGCAGCTAAAATAGTATTGATTGTAGCACCTACACTAGGCATATCAAGACTAACTTCATTACCAATCAATTCTTTAGCTGTAATTATAAATTTATTACCTTCTTCAATAACCTCTGCTCCTAATGCACGATATCCTTTTAATGTTTGATCAATTGGTCTTGCCCCAATTGAACAACCACCTGGAAAATACATTTCAACATGTTTATATTTTCCTAATAAAGCTGACATAAAATAATATGATGCTCTTAATTTTTTTGATTTTGCTTCTGGTATTTCTTTATTTTCTATATTAGTTTGATCGATAATCATCTTATTATCTTCTCTTTTAACTTTAGCTCCTAAATATTCTAATATCTCATTTAATGCATCAATATCAGAAATATTAGGAACATTATCTATTGTCACAATACCATCTGATAAAAGTGATGCTGGAACTAAAGCAACAGCACTGTTTTTAGCTCCACTTATTTTTATTGTCCCTTTTAATTCTTTTCCTCCATTTATTTTAATTTTTTTCATAACTTCCTCCACTATATTTGTATGTAATTAATTAGGCTTTGCCATTACTTCCAAATAAAATTACTTTTTCTTTAATCATTTCTTTCATAGCAAATTCTCCACCTTTAATTATTTTACGTGGGTCATATACTTTATCATTTTCATTTAAAAAATTTCTTACTGCTTTTGACCAAGCAATTTGTAATTCAGTATTAATATTTATTTTAGTAATGCCACAACTAATTGCTTTTTTTATTAATTGATCTGGTATACCAGAACCACCATGTAATACTAAAGGTAATTTAACTAAATCATGAATTTTAACCATTCTTTCAAAATCTAATTTTGGTTCACCTTTATATATTCCATGGACACTTCCTAAAGCAGGAGCTAAGAAATTAATATTTGTATCATTAACTAATTTTACTGCATCTTCTACTTTAGCATAAGCAAGTTCATTAGCAACACCATCTTCTTCTCCACCAACAGCTCCTATTTCTGCTTCAACTGTTACATTTTTGTCTTTAGCATATTCCACTACTTGTTTAGTTATATTTATATTTTCTTCTAAAGGATATTTTGAAGCATCAATCATAACTGAAGTAAAACCATTATCAATAGCTTTAACACAACTTTCATAACTACTTCCATGGTCTAAATGCAAAGCAACAGGAATTGTTATATTTAAATCACTAATTAGAGATCTAACTAAATTAGATACAGTTTTATATCCTCCCATATATTTAATAGCGCCTTCACTAACACCTAATATAACTGGACTATTTAATTCTTGGCATTCTTCTAAAATAAATCTTGTCCATTCTAAATTATTTATATTAAATTGTGGCACAGCATATTTACCACTATCTGCTTTATTAAGCATATCTTTCATATTTTCTAACATTCTATCACCAATTTAATTATATATTTTTTTTATTATAAAATCAAGGATATTAATGTTTTATATGTCAAAAATATGTTATAATATCTAAATCTAAAGGAGAAATTTATGACAAGAAATAGTTTCAAAATATGGTTTGAATATGAATTAGGAATAAGAAAAGAATTAACAAAAGAAGAAAAACAAGAAGTAAAAGCATGTGAATTTGCAATGCATCTTTTAGTACCAACAGAAAGCATTAATAGATATATAGAATTAATGGGTGGAATAGATGAAGTTAAAAATGATATTTTTAAAATAGATTATTTAGCTGATTTATATAAAATACCTACAATAATAATTAAATTAAAATTAAATTATTTAAAAAATCAATTAAAAAAAGATTTAACTGATAATTCAAAAATTAAATAATTTAAATTAAGTACATAAATGCAATAATAATTAAAATTAATCCTCCTATGATAGTAGAAGTTTTACCAATAATATTGTTTATTTTTTTTCCTAATATTAAGCCTAAATAAGTAAAAGATAAACTAAATATTGAAAATATAGTTGAACAATATAAATAATTTTTACTAATTACATTTAATCCAATACCTACTGAGAAACTATCAATACTTACAGCTAAGCCAAACAACAATATTTGTTTAAAACTAACAATATTTTTAATATCTTCTTCTTTAAAAGTTTCATATACCATTTCTATACCAATTATAAATAAAATTAAAAAAACTATTATATTAGGATTACTTACATATTTTAATATAAAATTACCTAAAAACAAACCTAAAAATGGCATAATAAAATGATAAATACCTACTACTAAAGACAATTTATAAATGTCTTTTTTATTTAAATTTAAAGTACCATACGCTAAAGCTAAAGAAAAAGCATCCATACTAAGACTTATTGCAATAATAATTACTAACATAAAAAAATCCTCCTACAAAAATATATTTGTAAAAGAATTTTTTAGACTATTTACTCCAATCAATTGGTGTAATATTTTTACTTACTAAAAAATTATTTGTTTTAGAAAAGGGGTTACTTCCAAAAAATCCATTATAAGCAGAAAGTGGTGAAGGATGAACTGATTCAACAATATAATGATTTTTATTAGTTATTAATTTTTTCTTACTTCTTGCATATCCTCCCCATAAAATAAACACAATTGGTTGTTCTCTTTC
>CALVIQ010000056.1 GCA_944331815.1 uncultured Bacilli bacterium | reverse complement strand
TTTATATTTTACACTATTTTTTGTAAAATTTCAAATTATTAATATCAAAAAACGCCTTTATTATAGACGTTTCTCTTACATTTTAATTTCACATTATGAAACTGGAATTTACTTTTTCAATTCACGATTTTTATATTTTTTATATTTTTTATAAAAAAACGATAAACTTTCTATTTAAAAAATTTATCATACTTAATTACCTATTCGAAATGCTGGAGCTACACCATATTCTGAATCAACAATATCAGCATCCCATCCAGAATTAACAATGGAAAAACTAGCATCAGAACTGTGTTCAGCAGTTCTAAGCCACCATGATGTCTCAATACCTTGATATAATTTTATTTCTCCAGAATAGTTACTTAATGTTACATTATTATTTTTATAATAATCAAATTGTCTTGATTTATCTGCATCTATATTATATTGCATATTCCACAATTCTTTTGGTGATAACAAATACAACTTATCATTTGAAACAAAATTTGTTGAATCTTTAATTCCAGATCCTGATACTGTATATGTATCAATTATTATTTTTTTTAATTCATCTGGTAAAGCGTTATACAAATCATTATTTACAAAACTATACAGTTCACTTGCTGGCCAACCACCTGAATTAGTGGCTAATGAATTCATTACGTGAGTAGTTATAATATCAACAAATTCTACTACAAATCCGCATGCTGTTTGAGAAAATCCTTCTGTTTCACATTCTGTTGGTGTTGACATATTTGCTATTCGTACTGTGAATGTGTTTTCAGTTCCATTTGTATAACCATTTACAGTTACTTCTTTTGTATCACCAACATTATAATAATCATTTGCCAATCCCATTTCTACTATAGTGTTTATTGTTTCCCATGAATCTTCAGCAAATGATATTGATGCTGGAATTGGAATAATACACTCCTCATCATATTCAAATATATATTGATTATTTACTTCATCCCATTTATATAAAACACAACCTTTCATTTGTTCATCTGTTATAGGGTTAATTATTTTCCCTTTTAAAAATCCATTTGAAACTAAATCAGATAATTGTAATGATCTATAATATGTTTTATAACCAATATCATATTCAACACTATAATTATACGCTGCGTCTTCTATATTTTTTATTGTTTGTTTTAAGGCTTCTTCTTTACTATTTTTTATCGTTTTATCTATTATTGGATACGTTATTAAAGCTAATACTCCTAATACTATAATAACACCTAACAATTCAACTAAAGTGAAAGCTTTTTTCATTACATCACCATCTATTCTTAAGTCAATTATACAATATTTATTAATTGTTTACAATACTTGATTAAAACATATTAAAAAAAGCATAATAATAATGGTGAAATATATGATATATTTATTTATATTTATTTGTAAAATATTAGAAAACAGTATTGGAACATTAAGAATGATAATTGTTTCAAATGGAAAAAAATTAGAAGGCGCAATATTAAATTTTATTTTATCATTTATTTGGATAATTTCAACTAGTTTAGTTGTATTAAATAATAATATATATAAAATATTAATATTTGCAATTGGATCATTAATCGGAAGTTATATGGGATCTATATTAGAAGAAAAAATAGCTTTAGGCAATAATATGTTATTTATAGTTAGTAAAGAATATAAAAAAATAAGTAAACTGGAAAATACTTATTTAATAAATAAAGATATATTAATGATTATGGTTAAAAGAAAAAAAAGAAAAGAAATAATTGACAAAATATTAAATATTGACAATAAAGCTATAATAATATCAGAATCAGCTAAACAATTAGTTTTTAAATAAATAAGGATTATCAGTAATAATATTATAATTATTTAAATCTTTTTTTAATTCATTAATTGTCCATAAAAATGTTTCTTTTTTATTATATATTTTTCGATATTTATAACTTAAAATATTATAATCAAAATTATTATATTTTCTTTCTAAATTTATTCCATTACCTATAATTAATCCACATTTATTATAAAATTTACTAAAATATTTAATTAATTCATAATTAAAACTTGCTATATAAATATTTAATTTATATTTTTTTATAATATTATAAACAATATCAACAAATTCTTTATAATTATTACTTTCTTCTTTTAATTCAATTAATATTTTTTTATTATTTTTTATATTGTCTAGTAATTCTTTTAATAAACATATTTTACTAGGATTTTCTTTTGTTCCAAAATTATATTTTAATAATTTTTTATATTTTAATTTTTTAACTAAACCACTCCCATTACTAACTAAATTAATAATAGGATCATGAATTATTACTATTTTCTTATCTTTAGTAATTCTTACATCAAATTCAATTCCATCAATAAAATCTAAATTGATTGCTGTTAGTAATGCTTGTTTAGTATTCTTTTTATATTTACTTACGTTAGATCCTCTATGAGATATTATATTCAAGTTACCACCTATTACATAATATGAAAAAAAGTTTTAATTTACAAAACTTTTTTTAAACATTTACAGATTTCTTCATTTATTTCTTCTACTGATTTCATTTTATTATTGATAGTACAATCTATTTTAATAAAATCATATAGTGAAACTAATTCTAAATAAGATTGTTCAGCGTGTTTTAAGTGTTCTATATTAGATTCTAATTGATCAAAAGATTCAGTTCTATTTTTTCTTATTTCCATAGATACTTCTAAAGGAACATGTAAAAATATTTTAATATCAGGTTGTGGTAATTCTAGTAAATTAAACTCTAATTGTTCTAACCATTTATACATTTTAATACGTTCATTTCTATCTATTATTTTTCCACCTTGATGAGCCATATTAGAATACACATATCTGTCTAACACAACATTGTAGCCTTTATCTAACATTTCATTAATTATGTTAATATTATATTTTCTATCAGCTGCATAATAAAGTGAAGAAACTTTAGGATCTACGGCATCAGCACCTTCTTTAAACCAACCATCACATATATATGATTTACATAAATAAGGACCACCTATAATCTTACCAGTTGGAGAATCATAGTTAGGGAACGAAAAATATTTACAATTATTAAATTTTTCTATTATTTTTTTACTTTGTGTTTCTTTTCCAGAACAATCTGTTCCTTCAATTACTATTATTTTTCCTCTCATTTTTTCACCAATACATTAATCTTTCCACAAGATTCTTTTCCTTCATTACATATTTTTCTTACTTCACAATCAGGCCCTAAAATAGTTCCATAAACTGGATATTTATCTTTAATTTGTTTCCTTATCTCATTAAAAATTTCTCTTATTTCCCACTGAGCTTTATTACAAGTCCTTAAATGAGTTATCCAAGCTAATGTTTTTCCGTCCATATTAGCTAAAATATTAACCATATTACCACTCAAGTGAAAATACACCAAATCTTCTTCCCTTATTCCCATTTTTTTAAACTCTTGATAAATTTCTAAATTTTTATTATATATTTCATTATATAATTCTAAACATTTATTACTTATTGTTCTTGGTATTTTATATTTAGATAAATCATGAACTGGTACAAAATCAGGTATAATTGGATTATAAGTTCTATGTCTTGTAATATGCGTTAAAATAGCTAAAGAAATAGGAATTTGAAATTGAAACGAAACTTGTGCTAATTCTTTTTGATCACCATTATAAATTTCATACATTATTTCTTGACATAATTCAACATTATCATTTAATTTTTCTTCATATATTTTTAAAGCTTGGTCATAAGAATATTGATATCTTCTTATAAGTGCTGATATTATTATATTTTGATCAATATTTTCATAATTATTAATTAAAATAGGTTTATCAATTATTTCATAATTTTTATCGATTAGACTATCTAATTTTTCTTTTACTTTATCAGTAGTTGGAAGTGATAAATCAATAATTTCTTTATAATATGGAACATTTTCCTTTACTGCTTCATATAACTTTTCACCAAATTCTTTTATTTCAGGAATATTACTTTTAAGTCCTTTGGTATATTCTAAAATCATTCTTTTTAAAGTATGTGCATCAACACCCATAATAATATTACTATGATATGAATATGGTAAAACAAATCTTGCATCTTCCATAGGAATATCTAAATCAACTAACTTTTGATATGAATTAAATAGATATTGCATATGATTTATATATTTTTCTTTTATTTCATCTTGATTTTTTATAATATTTCCATTTATATCTTTAAACGTTGGTACATAGTAACCTACTTGACTAAAATTAACTTCTCTTCTTGATTTAATCGTAAAAGAAGAAAATCTTTCTTCAATAATTGTTTGTTCAACAATTGGACTAACATTTTCAATACCAAATACCAAATAATCATGATCAGTTATTGATTCATGTCCCATACCAATTATTCTTTTAATTAAATTTAAATTTTTTTCATAATCATTAAATTTCTCTAAAATTTCAAAAGCAGTACCATTATACCTAGATAATCTACCTGCAGCTGCAACAACTTTTATTCTTTCTTCTAACTTTTTTTTATCATTAATTCCTAACAATTCAACTTTCATACTACCACCCTTATTATTGATTTTATATTAATTATATTTTTAAGTCAATAAAATTAACTAAAATAGTGTTAGAAATATAAATATATTTAGGATTTATTTTTAATTTATCAGTTAAAATTAATTTATTTTCTTTTAACAATTGTTTTACAATATCTATACTTGTAATTTCTATATTATATTTCTTATAAAATTCATTAACATCAATACCATCTATTTTTCTTAAGCCTAAAATAAATTCATTAGAAATGATTTCATTTAAATCTAATTTATGTTTTTCTAATATATACTTACCATTTATATAATTTTGATATGATTTAGTATTATCATATCTAATATTATCAATATATCCAGAAGCACCAATACCAAACCAATAATAATTTAGATTATTCCAATAAACTAAATTGTGTTTTGATTCATAATTTGTTTTAGCAAAATTACTTATTTCATAATGATGATATTTATTTAATTTTTTATTAATTAATCTATACATTTCATAATCTAAATCTTCATCTATATTTGATATATTATCAATATATAATTTTGTATGTGGTTCAATTATTAATGAGTAAGTTGATATATGATTAACGTCTAAGCTTAAAATAAAATCTAAATCTTTGTTCAATTCTTCTAGAGTTTCTCCTGGTATTGCATATATTAAATCAATATTAATATTAAAATTATATTTTTTCAATAAATTAACTAAATTGATAACATCTTCTTTAGTATGATTTCTATTTAAAATTTTTAAGTATTTATTATTAACAGTTTGAACACCAACACTTATTCTATTAACGCCATATTTATTTAATAATTTTATTTTTTCTAACGATAAATCAACATTAGTTTCCACGGTAAATTCTATATTTTTTTTATTAAATAAATTAGTTAGTTTTAATAATCTTTCTAATTGATTTAGATTTAAAACTGTTGGTGTTCCTCCACCAATATAAATAGTATCAATTATTTCACCTTTATAATTAGATTTGATTTCTTTTTCTAAAGATAACAAATAATTATCTACCCAATTAGAATTATAATAAAACTTACAAAAATCACAATATGAACAAATACTTTTACAAAAAGGAATATGAATATAAACTGACATAATATCACCACATTTATTATAACAAAAATCACTTATTTTTTTAAGTGATTTTATCTAGCATTTTCGTCATCTTTAATTTGACCTAACACTCTATTTTTATTTAAAACTGCTTGTACTTGTTCAGATAATTCTCTATCTTTTTCTAGCAATTTTTATTCTTCATCTACTTTTAAAACAGCTAAAAAGGCTTCTTCCGGTATTTCAACACGACCAACCATTTTCATTCTTTTTTTGCCTTCTTTTTGCTTTTCTAATAATTTTCTTTTTCTTGAAACATCGCCACCATAACACTTAGCTAAAACATCTTTTCTAACCGCTTTAATAGTTTCTCTTGCTATTACTTTATTGCTGATACTAGCTTGAACAGGAACTTCAAATTGTTGTCTTGGTATCATTTTTCTTAATGTTTCAACAATATTTTTACCACGTTTATAAGCAAAATCTTTATGAACTATAACACTTAAAGCATCCACTACTTCACCATTTAGTAAAATATCCATTTTAACTAAATCACTTGATTTGTAGCCTATTAATTCATAATCAAATGATGCATATCCTTTTGAAATACTTTTTAATCTATCAAAAAAATCATAAACAATTTCTGATAATGGTATTTCATAATGTATATTAACTCTAGTTTTATCAATATATTCCATTGATATATAATTACCTCTCTTATCTTGGCATAACTCCATAATAGGTCCAATATAATTAGAAGGTACAAATATAGAAGTTCTAATATATGGCTCTTTTATATCTTTAATTCTAACTTTATCAGGCATTTTACTTGGACTATCAATATTAATAATTGTATTATCAGTTAATTCTACTTCATATATAACTGATGGACTAGTAACAATTAAGTTGATATTAAATTCTCTTTCAATTCTTTCTTTAATTATTTCTAGATGTAATAGTCCTAAAAAACCACATCTAAATCCAAATCCTAAAGCTTTAGATGTTTCTGGCGTAAATTCAAGTGATGCATCATTTAATTTTAATTTTTCTAATGCTTCTCTTAAATCTGGATATTTTGATGTTTCAATTGGATATATTCCTGAGAATACCATTGGTTTCATAGGTTTATAACCTGGTAATATATCACTAGCAGGATTACTTTCTAAAGTAATCGTATCCCCTACTTTTATATCAGATATATCTTTAATTGAAGCACATAGATATCCAACTTCACCAGCTACTAACTCTGTTTTCTTAATTTCTTTTGGAGTATTAACACCTAATTCAACTACTTCTTCTATCTTATTAGTAGCCATTAGTTTTATTCTATCTCCTACTTTCACTTTACCATTTACTACCCTAATTAATACAACAACACCACGATACGCATCATAAAAACTATCAAATATTAAAGCTTGTAATGGTTTATTTATATCTCCTTTTGGACTTGGTATTTTTTTTACTATTTCATCAACTAATTCTTTTATACCGATTCCATTTTTAGCAGAAGTTAAAATAATTTCATTTTTTTCAAAGCCTAAAGTATCTTCTAATTCTTTAGTAACTTTTTCTATATCAGCATTTGGTAAATCTATTTTATTAATAACTGGAATAATGGTTAAATTAGAATCTAAAGCTAAATACAAATTGGCTAAAGTTTGTGCTTCAATTCCTTGAGCTGCATCGACTACTAATATGGCTCCCTCACAAGCAGCTAAAGATCTTGATACTTCATAATTAAAATCGACATGGCCCGGTGTATCAATTAAATGTAAAATATAATCTTTATATTTCAATTGAACAGCATTTAACTTAATTGTTATTCCACGTTCTCTTTCTAAGTCCATATTATCTAATAATTGATCTTGTTTTTCTCTATCAGTAATCGCACCAGTTACTTCTAATATTCTATCAGCTAAAGTACTTTTACCATGATCTATATGAGCAATAATAGAAAAATTTCGGATGTTTTCTTGTTTCATGTCTAATCACCAATAATATTATATATTAAAAAATATATATTTACAAGAAAAAACTTATAAGTGTTTTCTTATAAGTATAAATGTAATTAATGATAATAAACTCACAAATAATCCTAATTTAAAACCTTTTACTTCATAAATAATTTCAATATCATGATAACCCTTTTCTAAATCTAAGCCAATAAAATTGTCAATTACTTTATAATAATCTACTTCTTTATTATCAACTAATATCTTAAATCCCTCATCATAAGGAATACTTAAAAATAAAACATTATTATCATCAACACTAATATTTCCTTTTATATGATTTTCTTTAAAATTAGTAATATTTAATTGATTGTTTTTTAAAATATTATATTTATTAATAAATTCATCATAATTAAAATAGGCTAAATAAATATCATTTATGTTTTCTTTTGTTATTTCTACAGTTTTAAAATTATTTTCAAAAAACAAACTTCTATTAATATTGTCATCTAATTTAATGCATTTATAATTTACACAAAGTTGATAATTTTGATTATTTTCAAAATTGTCAATTATAGGTAACAAATAAAAATCTTTATTTTTTAAATTTAAATTTTCATCTAAAATTTGTTCATCGTAAACATTATTACTTGTGTTAGTCATATTATTAATTATTTTATTTTGACAATCAAAAGGATTATTACATTTAAAATTTTCTTTTATTTTATCAGATACCATATAGCCTAAACTTAAACTATATGTATTCTTATATAAATAACTATCAAAATAATCAATTCCATAAAATGATTCTGAATAAGCTGATATTTTATTAGTACTAATTAAATCATAGTTTTTTAATTCATTTAAAGAAACAACATATTTGATATTAAATAAACTATCTAATACTAAATAATTATTATATCCAAGCATATTATTATTTGTATTATACCCTATTTTATTATAAAAATCTTTATTTAAAGATACGCTAGAATACCAGCCACTAGCACCATAATATCCATAGGTTAATGGGTCATTAAAGCCAAATCTATTAAAAAATTCTAATCGATAAAAAGAATTATCACTGATATCATCTAAAATATTTTGTTTTTCTAAATAAATATTATTTAAATATGTTTTTGTAGAAAATTCATATTTTTTAAAAATTGTATAGCCATTAAAAAATAATTCAGATAATGCTAAAATACTAAATAATATTTTTATTTCTTTATTGTTACTTTTAAAAATTATTAAATAAATTAAAAATAATAAAATACTTATATAAATATTAATATAATTCATAATATCTCTAATAATAACTAATTCACTTATTAACAAAAAAATTAAAAATACTACATAATACCAAATTTTATTAACATATTTTATATTAATAAATGATTTTAAACAAAGACTAATTATGAAAATATTAAACAAATATATATATCTAAAATTATATCCTATTGGTGAAGATAAGGCATGCCAAAAATTATCAAAAGGTATAAAAACAATATTTAAAACTAAAATTAAAATAAATATTCCTGATAATATTTTTTCTTTCTTATCTATTTTTTTATTGATGAAATAAAATAATAATAATATTATATTAAAAATTCCAATATATAAATACGGATGATAATAATTAAGTATACCTCCTTCAATGTTAGAACCAACAAACAATTTAGATAAAACTCCTAATATATCTGTATTAAATAAATAATCTTTAGCACTATTTCTTTCTATTTTTATAAGTTCTAGTAAATTAGAAATATGTAAAAACATTGTCATTAAGCCAAATAAAATAGAAATAATTATAAATATTTTTATTGTTCTTTTATCTTTATTATTTAATAAATATTTATATATAAAGTATAGAGTCCCAAATAAACAGCACATATATCCCATATAATAATTAGATAATATAATCAAAAACAAAGTTATTCCATATAATAAATATTTTTTTTCTTTAATTATTTTATCAATCCCTAATAATAATAAAGGACTTAATAAATAAGCATCTAACCACATAAATTGAAAGTAATTAGCTAAACTATAAAAAGATAAAGCATAAGAAGTTGAAAAAATTAATATATATTTACTTTTATAATTATATTTTAAATAATTATATATAGTTAAACCGCATAAACTTATTTTAACTAAAACAGTTATAATTAAAAAAAATTCAATATTATCAAAAAATTTAATTAATAAATTAGTTATTGGACCTAAATAATAGGCAATAGTTGTAATCATTGAAGTTCCTAATCCAATTTGAAAAGAATAAAATGAACCGTTATCTAATAGTTGTTTTAAATATACAAACGCCTGATAATATTGATATTGTGAATCACTATATAAAATTGAATTTTCACCGAATATAAAATTATTTATTGTAAATAGAATAACCAAACAAATAAAAGGAATTAAAAAAGATAAAAATTGTTTTTTCATAAACAAACTCCTTTATATGAAAAAAGCTTCACAAATTGTGAAGCAATTTTATTTTTACTATTGAAGTGTAGTTGTTTTAGTACCAGATTCAGGAATAACACTACCAGTAACAGTATATTTATATCCATTTGAAAGTACAGAGAAAGTATATTTTCCATCTGATACAGTTACATCAGTAACTTTAGCATTTCCTAAGTTAACCATTGTTGCTACATCAGCTGCTGTTATTGAAGTTTTTCCAGAACATTTTGCAGCTGAAGCTTGTACAGATCCCATTTGAACTTTCATATCTTCAGTTGCACAGTAGCTTTGGATACCACTTAAAATCATACTTGTTTCTGATTTAGCAGCACT
>CALVIQ010000055.1 GCA_944331815.1 uncultured Bacilli bacterium | reverse complement strand
TAACAATAAATATTTTTGGGCTTATGCTTTTTTTAGGAAAATGGACAAAAAGTGGTATTAATGCTGATGTACATAAATCTAAAAGAATTTTGGAAGAATTAAGTAATATAACAATGGCATTTATAGTCTGTTATGTACTTGTGTATTTAGGAATAGTGTTTATACAAAATATGAATGATTCACTTACGGATAATATTTATGTAATAGTATGTTTTTATTTATTTACTATTGTTGCAGAAATCATAGCATTTATTGTAGAAGAAAAAGCATATAAAGAAACAATAAAAGTTATAAAGAAGAATAGAGTTGGCAAAAATGACACTTGTGACATTAAAAAGTAGGAGTACCACTCACATAAAAAAGTGTCATATCTGTCATTTTTTTAGTTATTTTAAGTTGTAGGTAATGTATAATTCTCTATTAATTATGGTTTTAAGTTAATAATTATATCTTTAACATTTGAAGCGATGTAAACTCATTTGTCAAATTGTAGATAAATAGAGTAAAATAGTGTATAATATATTTAGTTATATTAAATAAGGGGTTATGATTTATGACAATAAATGATATAAAAAATTATATTGATAATTATGTTATACAGAATGGAAAAGTTTATTTAAAAAGTAATAATCAACAAGTATTAGATGAAGATACAATTTTAAAAATAAAAAGTGCAAGATTAATATATAATGAAGCAAGAGAAAAATTTCAAAAGGATACAAAACAATTTGGTAAACCTAATGGAGACTTTCCAAAATATGTTTCAAAAATGATGGAACATTTATCTGTTAATGGAGAAGTTAATACTTATGGAACAAATAAATTAATTAATGCTTTGCTTTCTTCTAATGGCCATTATGAAGAATATATGTCTGGGAATGATTTAGCAGATAGTAAGTTTTCAATGTTAGTTGGTGTTAAGCAAGAATATGGACTAGCGTATTTAAAAATGAAGTTTAGAGAAAAAGGATTAGATATTGATAATCTAGTAATTAAAACCCAAAAAGTAAAACAAGCAAATGGTAAAAGTTCAGGACAATATACAGTTATTATAGATTTTCAATTAAAGAAATACGAAAAGAAAGTTGAAGTTTCTAATCAACAAACAACTGCACAAACTTCTTCTGATTTACAAAAAAAAGAAGAACAAAAGTTTTTTACACATCCCAAAGCAGATTTATTGAATGAATTAGAAAAACAAAAAAAAGATGCTTTAGCTAATAATGATGAAGTAGCATATAAATTTGCTCAAAGTAATATAGAAAGAATAATTAGAGAAAACCAAGTTCAAGTTTCTCCTGAACAGTGGGATTCTATGACTTATGATGAAAGAAAAGCATTTATGCTTATAAAAATGAAAGAATCAAAAGTTCTTAATGATGAAGTAAGTTTTAACTTTTGGAATTCAAATTTAAAACAATTAGAAGGAAAAAAACAGGAAACTCCTGTAAATACTCAAATATCTCAAAATATAACTACTTCAATAACACCACAAGAAGAACAATCTATGCAAAATAAAATCCAATATGCCCAATCTACTATTGAAAATTCGGAAACATTATATGATAAAATGATTTCTGCATTAAGGAAAAGTAGAACTGATAATTTAACACAAGATGAAAAAAAACAAATCGTAGGAGAAATATATTATTATGAGGGATTTTTAGTTGAAAGTTTAAAAGATGAAAAAGATATTGGGGATGTATTGACAAAAGCAATGCAAGATTTTTCAAATAGTCAGTTTGAACAATCTGTACTTAGTTCATTAATTTCTGAATTACAAGAAAAATTAAAAATTGTCTCACCTAAAAAAGATGAAGAACTGAAAGTTGACGATGGAAGTATTTTATCTAATATAAATATTTTAAGACAAGAAATGACAAAATTAAGTGCTGAATATGATGAGATTCGTTCAGATGGTAAAGTAGATGATCAAGAATTAGATTATTTAATTACAAGAATGCAAGAATTGTATAGAACTGCTATGTCATTAAAAGGCAACAATTTATCTCCTAAAGAATATCAAATTGTTAATGAAATTATTGCTTCTATATCTAATGAACAACGAAAAATGACTATATTTAGAAGTGATATTGAGCAAAGTATTCAAGGTTTTAGTAGATAAAGTTAAATTGGAAAAATACATTATAAAATAGAGGTGTAAAATATGTTGGAACAAGAAAAAAATGGTATAAAAAAATATGTAAAAATTGAAGAATTGGAAAAATTATTTTCAGATACAGGTTATATTTGTTTGGGACATGGAATAGGAAGAAGTGGAGATTCAGATGATATTGTTAATATGATTTTTAATAATGGATTAAGAACAAAGGACAATTCATTATATTTTACAACAGTTGTTTTGAGTACTCCAACTCCTGAATTAAAACAACAATATAATGATTTAGGATTACCATTACCTAGTATGGAATCATTGAAAAATCAGTTAAATAATTGGCAACATTTAGATTCAAAAAAAATAATTATTGCTAGAATTCCTACTAAGTATATTAATACAAATGGTGATAGATCTGATAAAGACGGAGAAATGTATGGTGCATTTATGACTGAAGAATTATCTAGCGAAGGAAAAGTTACATACTATCTTGATCCAAAATTCATTGTTGGGTGTTTTGATGTTGAAAAGCAAGAGATAGAATTAAATAGCAAATTTGAGCCAGATTTATTACCATCTTCAATTGCTCGATTAGAAAGTCGTTATAATAGAGTTCTTGAAAAAACTCGTGAACGATTAAAAAAATTAGAGGAAACAATAATTTTTCAACAAGAAACTTTGCAACCTGCACAAGAAAATATTGAATATTATCAATATTCTACTGATGATGATTTTTTTGATGATATTGAGTGGGATACACCAAAAGAACGAAATGGTAAATCAAAATAAATTGTTATATTAATGAAGATTTTATGAAAACAAATATAGTTAATAAAGTATAATAATTTTATTAGAATTTATATTAAAAGAAAAATTTTAATAATTAATAATATTATTATATTTTTTTTTGCAAAATTTTTAAAATTCGATTATATATGTATTTAAAAATATGGTATAATTATGGTAATGATAGAAGATAGAGGTATATTTTTATGAAATGCATTCATTGTGAAGTAGAAATTGAATCAGATGATAACTTTTGTTGGAATTGTGGGCATTGGACTGCAAAAGGATATTCCTTTTTAAAAAATAAAAATAATATAGATAAAATTATAAAAGGCGCTGTCATCAAACAAGATGAAAGATTTAATTTATTAGTTGCTATAACATTACTTACTTTTTTGCTATTTTTTGGCTTTGTTATGTTTCGTGGTGAAGATATGTTTAAACCATTTGTATTTTTAAAGAAGCAAATAGATAATTATGTTTATGGTTATAGTACTTCAATTATTAATACTGATAATATATATAATAAAAAAAATATAGAAACAATTGATGATGCATATGAAATCATAAAAAAAGATTTTTCTTCTCAATCATGGAAATGTTTTTCATCTCCAGAATTATCTATTTTGGAATATGAACTTATGGATAATTATGATATAGCTAGTGTTACATTTTGTGATATTTCTTACAATGAGGCTACTAAAATTTCAAATGTTATAAAAAGAATATATGAATTGTTTCCTAATATAAAGGGAGGCTTAACTAATATTACAATTACAAATGCAAAAACACAATCAGAATATATTGCATATTTTCAACCAAGATATCAATTTGTAAATTCACATGATGATATTGCAAATTTCAACAAAGTAAATAAAACTCAAATTCTGTTAAATAGTTATTATTTTTTAAATGAAAATATATTATCAACTAATATAAATGATGTTGTAGGATCAGGATGGTATGTTGATGATGCCACATGGGAAAGTGCAATTGCTCATGAATTAGGTCATTACATATCCTTTATGACTTTATTAAAAGAATATGGTTTAAGTAATATAACATTAGAAACAAATTTAAATTCTAGTGTAATTAATAAAGTACTAGAAGATTTTGATAGTGGTTCTCATTCTAAAAACATTGTTTCTAATGCTCTTAATAATTATAATTTAAAGTATAATTCTAACTTAACTTTAGAACAGTTCTCATTAGCAATATCTAATTATTCTGGAACTAAAGATAAAAATGGTAATATAATTTTTGAAGAAACAATAGCTGAAGGAGTACATGATTATTATTTGCATGGAACAAATTGTAAAAAAGAAAGTTATGAAATTATTCAAGTGATAAAAGATAAATTGTAAGGTGAAATATGAAAAAATGTTTAAACTGTAAAAGTGATAATAGAGATACTGATAAATATTGTAGAAATTGTGGTTGTATAATATATAGCAATAGTCATTATGTAATTATAAATGTATTAACAGTTGTATCATTTATTGGATTAATATTCGTAATTGCATTGTTTGTTGCTTCGTATTTTGTGTATTAGAAAGAGGTTATGATTATGAAAGAAGAAAAAAAATTAGAATATTATAATGAAACAGTTGAAGAATTATATAATAAATATGATACAAATATAAATGGATTATCAGATGAAGAAGCATTAAAAAGATTAAAAAGGGATGGAGAAAATAAATTATTAGAAAAAAAGAAAAAGTCTAATTTAGCATTGTTTTTAGGTCAATTTAATGATTTTATGATTATATTACTTATTTTTGCATCAATATTTTCAGCTGTTATTTCTTATGTAGAAAATGAATCTTATATTGATTCAATAATAATAATTATTATTGTTGTAATTAATGCAATTTTAAGTTTTATTCAAGAAAAAAAAGCAGATATTGCAATTCAAGAATTAAATAAAATGTTTGTTACTAATAATTATGTTATTAGAGGAGGAATAAAAAAACAAATTGATGTCAAGGAAATAGTTGTCGGCGATATAATAGAATTAGAAGCAGGAGATTATGTATCTGCAGATGCAAGAATAATTTCTTCAGAAAGTTTAGAAATTAATGAATCAACTTTAACAGGTGAATCTAAATCAATAAAAAAAGATAATTTAGATATTAAAGATGAAAAGGAATTATATGAAAGAAAAAATATGGTTTATGCAGGTTGCAATGTTACGAATGGTCATGCTTTTGTGGTAGTTTGTGCAACTGGTATGAAAACAGAATTAGGAAAAATTGCAACTAGTTTAATTGATAAAAAAAGTGATATTACTCCGTTACAAAAAAAGGTCAATCAAATTAGCAAAATTTTAACTTATGTTATATTAGCAATCATAGTTGTAATGATGATTGTAGGATTGCTAATGAAAAATGATTTTTTTGATGTTTTGATGTTGTCTATATCTTTAGCTGTTGCAGCTATTCCAGAGGGAATGTCATCTATTATTACGATAATTTTGTCATTGGGTATGACTGCAATGGCAAAACGAAATGTTATAATTAGAAAAATGGCTTCAGTGGAAACACTTGGGTCAACTGATATAATTTGTTCAGACAAAACAGGTACTATAACACAAAATAAGATGATAGTTAAATCTATTTATGTAAATGATAAAATTTATAATGATGAAGAACTAATACCAAATTGTGATCTTTTTAAAGTGTGTGCAAGTTTATGTCATAATGTTACTAAAAATAATGATACTTATATTGGGGATGAAACAGAGGTATCCATATACAAATATATAGAAAAAACAAATTTTAATTTATCTTCAAATATTAAAAGAATTAAGGAATTTCCTTTTGATTCTGATAGAAAGATGATGTCTACTATTAATTCTATAGATGATAAAATATATTCTTTTACTAAAGGTAGTTTAGATTCTATAATTAATAATTGTTCTCATTATTTGATAGATGGAAAATTGTATTTTATGACACCAGAGTATAAAGAAAAAATATTTAATATAGAAAAAGAACAATCAGCAAAATCTTTAAGATTATTAGCTTTTGCTTACAAATATGAAAATACTGATAATCCAGAAACTAATATGATTTTTATAGGATTAATAGGAATGATGGATCCACCTAGAGAAAGTGTTTCTAATGCTATTGAAATTTGTCAAAAATCAGGTATTAAACCAATAATGATAACAGGTGACAGTATAAATACTGCTAAAGCTATTGCAAAACAAGTAAATATAATTGATACAGATGATAAAGCCATTGAAGGAAAATATGTTGATAAAATGACAGATGATGAACTTATCCAAGCAGTAAGATATTATCAAGTTTATGCAAGAATTTCACCAAATACTAAATTGAGAATAGTTGAAGCATTACAAAGTCAAGGATTTGTTGTAGCAATGACAGGCGATGGTGTAAATGATGCACCTGCAATTCAAAAAGCAGATATTGGAATAGGAATGGGAAAAACGGGAACTGAAGTTGTTAAAAAAGTTGCAGATTGTATATTAGTAGATGATAGTTTTTCAACTATCGTTGATGGTGTAGAAGAAGGTAGAAGGATAACATCTAATATTAAAAAGGTTATATTGTATTTGTTAGCAGGGAATATAATTGAAGTTATATTAGTTTTTGTATCAATGCTTTTAAATATGGAAATGTTTACAACTTTACAATTATTGTGGCTTAATTTAGTTACAGATTCTATACCTGCAATAATGTTAGCATTTGAAAAATCAGATGATCATGTAATGGATAATAGTCCTGCAAATAAATCAAGTACAACATTTTTTACACCATTTCTTAATGCTAAAATAATAGGTTGCGCAATATTTAAATCAATAGTAATGATAGTATTATATCTTTATTTTGCTAGAACATATGATATGGCAGTTGCAGGCTCATTAATGTTTATATTCTTAATAGGAAACGAGTTGCTATATTCATTTACTTGTAGGAATTTAAAAAAATCAATTTTAAATAAAAATATATTTTCTAATAAAAGGTTAGCAATTGGAGTAGGTATTATAGTAATAATCCAAATTTTAATGCTTTCAACGGATTTATCTAAGTTTTTTATTGTAAGCAATTTAGATATTAAGTTAATTTTAATAACATTGGGTATATGTTTCTTGACCTTTATAATTGACGAATTAGTAAAACCAATATATACAAAATTATTTAAAGATTATGTGGAGGTAAATAATGAAAAATAATAATAAAACAACATTTATAATAGTATCAGGAATATTAGTTTTAGTGGTATTTACTTTTGTTGCTACTATAAATATATTACCTAAGATAACTTCAAGTGATTCATATTTTGTTAAAGTAGAGGATGATATGAGTGCAAAAGTAGAAGCTTTGGAAATTAAAAATGGTAAAATGACTGTTATTACATCGGGTGATTCAATTGAATATTGTGTTAAATCTACTAAATCAACTCCAACTGATAATGCACTATGTTGGAAAAAAATCGAAAATAATAAGGCAACCATATCAGTCTATGACTACGAAAAATATTATATTTGGATAAAAGACACTGAGGGAAAAGTAAGTAGTCCTATGAGTGTTAATACAAATGATAATTAATTTTTTATAGTGAATACAATATCAATAAAAAATGCCCTAATAGTCTTAATTTGACTACTAGGGTTTTATTTAACTAAAATGCCATATAAGTTAAGTCAATGTGGTATTTTGGTTTAATAGAGTATAACAATAATCATATGCTAATAAATAATTATTTATTTTACTGTTAATAAATTCATCATTAAAATCAGTTTCATAAATGTTAAATAACATTTCCACAGTAAACTTTTTCTTTTCTAAATCATTTAATTCTAAATATTTGGCTGAAAAAAATAATAAATGTTTATATCTACTAAAATTGACAATGATTTTACCATAATTAGAATCTA
>CALVIQ010000054.1 GCA_944331815.1 uncultured Bacilli bacterium | reverse complement strand
TCCGTGCAGTTATAAATGTCAACTCTGATGTCACCATTACCGGAGGTAATGGTACTCTAGGGGTAACTTGGAGCAGTCAAGCAGGTCCATATATTTTAAACGAAGATAAAAATGTGGAGATAACAGGAAAATTAAATGAAAAAGCAATAAGTGGTGAATATGTATTGTTTGCTGGAAGAAAATATCGAGTAGTAGATAAAGATAGTAGTGGAAATACAAAATTAATACTAGATGGATACTATGAAGAAGATGGAAATATATTTGTAATGAAATATAATGATACAAGTACAAATATATTTTCAACAACAACAGGAATAGGTCAAAAATTAAATGGAGATGTATTAAATTGGTTAACAAATAATAGTGAAACAGAAAAAGGAAAATTAGTAAATAATTATATATGGTATCAAAATAATTTTGATAGGGGGCAAAGTTATAAAATATCACTAGAAGAAAAAAATCCAACAAGAAGTATTCAAGCAACAGTGGGATTAATAAGAGTGGGAGAAATGTTGTCAAGTCAAAGTAGTAGTATATTGACAAAAGGGTATACAACTATGAGTAGTTATAATAATGCAAGTCACTATTGGACCATGACACCATATACCAGTAGTTCTTACGCTTGGTTCGTGTACAACTATGGTTACGCCGACAATGCCGTTTCCAACACGTTTGGTCTCCGTGCAGTTATAATTGTCAACTCTGATGTCACCATTACTGGTGGTAATGGTACTTGGTCAAATCCATACCAAATATAAAAGATAGTATAGAAGATAATTAAAAATTAAAAAATTGTAAATTTAAATTTTTACAGTTTTTTTTTATTTGAAAATGTGATATAATTATATAGAAAGTTAGGTGTATGTAATGAAGGTATTTAAAGTTATTATTCAAATAATATTTATTAGTTGTTTAATAATATCTAATTTGTATATTCCAAAAGTAGAAGCAAAAACAGTAGGAGACTATAAGACAGATTTAGATAATTTTTTAAAGGAATATGAAGAAAATTTAAAAGACAAGCAGTTGACTGAAGAGGAATTAGCTACTGTAAAACAAAATATTAATGATATTAATATTAATATTTCTAATATTTCTGATGAAATTATTGCTTTAAATTCTCAGATAGATGAATTAAATGAGGATATTAAAGAAAAAGAAAAAGAAATAGAAGATATTTTGTTATTCTTTCAATTAGCTAATGGAGAAAATGCTTATCTTGAATATGCTTTTGGAGCAAAAACATTTACTGATTTTATTTATAGATTGGCAGTTTCTGAACAATTAACTTCTTATAATGATGAATTAGTTGAACAATATAAACAAGATATAGAAGATAGTAAAAATAAACAAAAAGAATTAGCACAAAAGCAAGTTGATTTGGAAAAAGAACAAGAAAATTTACAAAAAGAATTAGTTAAGGTTCAAAATCAATTGAAAGAAATCGATAGTTTAAGTTTGTCACTTGAGCAACAAATTGAAGCTTCAAAAAAACAATTACAATTTTATTTAGACAATGGTTGTGATTTATCAGATAGTATTGAAGAATGTGAAACGACAATTTTACCTGAAGATACAGGGTTTGTTAGACCTTTAAAACAAGGGATGATTACTGGTTGGTATGGTCCAAGAGAACCAGTTCCAGGTGCTGTATCAGATGATTTTCACGATGGATTAGATATGTCTAACAGTGGAGCTAATTATACAAATTATTATGTTTATCCAATTGCTGATGGTAAGGTTATTTATACCCTTGACAGACAAAGTTGTGGGGGATATATGGTATTTATTCAACATAACGTAAATGGTCAAATTTTAATTAGTGGATATTGGCATATGCGGAAAAGACTAGTTGACTATAATGAATTTGTTACTAAAGATACTCCAATTGGAATAATGGGTGGATATCGTGGAACTGAATATTGGGATAAATGTAGTAATGGAGCTCATCTTCATCTAGAAGTATCTACAGGAAGATTTGCGGTTGCTGATGGTGAAGTAACTACATATTATTCTAAACGTACTAATCCTGTTCAATATGTTAATGTTCCATATGGTGATGTAAAAAATGGTGCTACATACGTAAAATGGTATGATAGAACTACATTATATAAAAAAGGTCAACCAATAGGCTAAATAGTAATATTTAGCTTTTTTTTTGCAAATAAAAAAATATTGGTTTCCCAATATTATTTATATAATTTCATTGTAGAATCGTATGTACCTTTAATTACTTCATCAAGAATGTTCATATTATATTTTTCTCTTAATCCAGCCCAATAAATTAAATTAGCATTTTTTTCACTTAATAATTCTTCAACTAAATTATCTAATATTTTATCTTTAACATCTTCTAATGAAGGTTTTTCATTTTGACTAACTTTATAAATTACATGATAACCAAATTCAGTTTCAACTGGTTCAGTAGTATATTTTCCGTTTTCAAGTTTTAAAGATGCTTCCCAAAATTCTTCAACTAATCCACTATCATTAGTAAAGTTTTCAATTAAGCCACCTTCACTAGCAGTTGTGTCATCTGATTCATCTTTAGCAAGTTCAATAAATTTTTCTTCTACATTATCAGTGTTACCTAATTTTTTAATTATATCTTTAGCTTCTTCTAAAGCTTTTCTTTTAGCTTCTTCTTTTTCAGTTTCTGTCATATCATCATCAACATCTGGTTTAATTAAAATATGTCTAACTGTTATTTCACCATAAATATCATTTTCATAATATTCATTGATATCTTCTTCTTTAATTACATCTGTTTTTAAATAATTTTCTAATACAGCATTTTGTTTATAACTATCTTGTAAATCTTTTAAGAAAGCATCAGAACTGCTATATCCATAATATGATAAGAAACTATTCCAATCACTTCCAGCACTAGCATAATAAGAATCATATTGAGCTTGAGCTTCTTCTAAAGCATCTTTTTCCATTTCTTCTGTTAATTCTTTTTCAGTAATATAATTATTAACTAAGTTAATTAATACTCCTGTTCCATTAACTTCTTTCATTTCTTCATAAAATTCTTCTGCGGTAAATTGTTTACCATCCAATTCTACAACAACTTCTTTACCATCAACTAATTTTGGTTCATATTTACAACCAGTAACTAATAATGGTAAGCATAATAATAGTAATAAATATTTCTTTTTCATATCCTAAATCCTTTCTTTTATTACTTGCACAATAATTATAACAAATTAAAATAAAAAAAACAATATTTTTTCAATATCTATCACAAAACTTTCAAAATTCCATACAATAATGTGAAAAGACAAAAAGGAGGATGATTTATAATGTGTTGTAATAACGGAATTTCTGGTGCTGCTATCGTTTTAGTACTTTTTATTCTTTTAATAATTATACTTGGAGCTTATATTTAATATAAAGGAGTAATATTTATGTGTGAAAAAAATACTTGTACATGTAAAAATAATAACTATGTTATTATAATTGTATTATATATTTTATTAGCTATTATTTTAGGTGCATGTCTTAATTAAGAGGAATATTCCTCTTTTTATTTATATCTTGAAATCTATTAAAAAATAATGTATAATTTTTATGAAAGGTAAATTGATAAAATAGTAATACTATAATTATAATTTGAAAATTTAATACAAAGGAGAAATAAAATATGAAAAGAAAAAAAGGTTTTACGTTAATTGAGTTGTTAGGCGTGTTAATATTGTTAGCTGTTATATCATTGATAGCTTATCCGATAATAGATAAAGTATTAACCAACGCTAAAAATGAAGCATATGAAAGGCAAAAAGATAATATTATAGAAGCAGCAAGAATGTATGTAACTATGAATGGAACAAATAATACAAGTACAAAGCAATTAAGTTTTCAAACATTAATTGATGCAGGACTTTTAAAGGATGGAGAAATATTAGATCCGAGAGATTCATCAAAAAATATGCCAGGATGTATACTTTATAATTGGAGTAATTCTAAAAATCAATATATATTTGAATATAGTGAAGAATGTGTTTTACCAGCTTATGTAGTAGGAGATTTATTGAAAGTACAAGTAAGTGATAGTGAAACACAAAATATCTATGTACTAGAAGTAAATGGCGATGAAATAGTAGGAATACTAGATAGAAATTTACCAGGAGGAACAGTAGCCTGGATTAGTGAAGAAGATTATAATAGTGCAGGAGGAAATTGGTCTAGTGACTCAGATGAAGTTAAAAATCAAAATTTATATCAATTTGGTCCTGTAACTGCATTAGCAGCAATGAATGCACAAACAAGTAGCTGGAATAAGGTAAATGAAATATCATTACCATCTGCAGAAGACATATTAAAATTAACAGGTTATTATAAAGAATTAGAATCAAGTGGAGAAAC
>CALVIQ010000053.1 GCA_944331815.1 uncultured Bacilli bacterium | reverse complement strand
TTAAACAATATATTAAGCCGGATGATTTATATTTAAATATGAATGCATTATCTAGACAATATTTTGCTTTATCTGAACTTAATACTAATCTTAAAAATAGATATAAAAATTTAGTTTATCTTTGTTTCCCAGAGTATGAATTATTATTTAAAAAACAGGCTATTTACAGTAATATTGCTTTAAATTTTATTAGTAAATATCCTCATGCAGAAATTATTACAAACACTAGAATTCATTGTCTTCAAAATTTCTTTAAACAAGCTAAATATGGTAGATGGAAATCTAAACCTATTAAAATAAAAGAATTAGCTAAACAATCTTATCCATCAGTTTCTAAGTATGATGAAATTGTTTCTAACTTATCTAACATTTCAAAATTAATTTATAATTATGAAAAAGAAATTAATGAATTAAAAGTCAAATTAATAGATTATGCCAAACAATCAAACTACTTTAATAAAATTAATTCTATATTTGGCATTGGTGATTTTACTACTGCTTTAATTATTGCTGAACTTGGTGATATTAATAGATTTAATAATATTAAAGAATTAACTGCTTATTGTGGTCTTGATCCATCTATTAAACAATCGGGTAAATCTATTAATATACATGGTCCAATTTCTAAATCTGGAAACAAATACATGAGAAAAATATTGTTTTTAACCATTTTAAATATTACAAGATTGTCAGCTAAGTGTCATGTGAAAAATGATATTGAAATTTATTACAGAAAAAAACGTAATGAAGGTAAACATCATTACGTTGCAACAATTGCTTGCACAACCAAACTATTACGACAAATTTTAGCTTTATGTAAGCAATTAGAAATTAAGTAGTTTCCACATAACTACTCTTATATTATACACTAATAAAACACATTATTTACTAATTTTAAAAAATTAGTAAATTTCGTGTCTTTTTGTCATGCATTAATATAGCATAAAATTTTATTATTGACAAATCTTAGAATGTCATAATTTTATTTAGTTTAAAATAACTATTGATAAATTTAAAAATCCGGCAAAAATTAACCAAAATAAATAAGGAACATTCATTAAACCTGCTATTTTATTAATATTATAAAATTTAATGATCATAATAATAACTAATACTATCAACAATAAAATCCAAATAAAACCTAATAAATATAATTTAAATCCAAAAAATATTAAAGTCCAAAAAGAATTAACTAATAATTGTAAAAAATAGATTTTTATCGCATTTTTCTTATTATATCCATAAGTTTCATAAATAATGTATAATGATATTCCCATTAATAAATATAAAATACTCCAAGCAATTGGAAAAATATAACCTGGAACATCAATAGCTTTATTTAAATCACTATATGAATTACTGCCTATAAACAAAGCAAAGAAACTACCAATAAAAAAAGTAATAACGATACGTAATAATAATGATTTAAAATTAATTTTCACTATATCACCATTATATTTTATTACTTTTAATATAAATTATTCTATAAAAATTTTTTTAATTTTTCTACCGACTCTTCTTGCATATCAACATATTCTTGAACTAATTTATGAACTTTATCATCGATTTCTTTGTTATTTAATAATTTTCTACCTTCAATAATTCCCATATTAGTTCCTTGAAGTAATAATTCTGCTATTTTAGAAGAACTATTATCCATAAGAGTTTTCATTTCAACTCCATACCAAGTTAAAGCTTTATTAATTGCACTTGTTTCATGTGGTTCTTTAGCACAAGGATATAATTCATTTATTTTACTAAATATAGATTTATATTTTTCATATTGTTCAGTTAAAATATTTTTTAATTTTTCATCTTCTACTTTATCTAATACAAAATGAATCGCATCCATTCCCATACAAGCACCTTTATTTAATTCATCTAATACATTAATTTCGTTTTTATCTATAAATTCCCTCCAATTTTAATTTGTGGATAAATTGTAAAATTATACATTTAGGTAACAATTATTAAAATAATTATATATACTACTATTATTCCTAAAATTAATGGTAAGTTTTTAAAAAAATTAGCATCTTTAATTTTAATAATAGGTTTCTCTAATACTTCCTCATTTATAGAGAAAAGCATTAAAAATATAATTGGAAGAACTATTATTATTACATAAAATTTTTCATCTTTGATACCTAAAAACATAGCGTTTATTGCTAATAATATATAAAATAAACTAACACCAAATTCATATATTTTACGAAATAATTTTTTATCAATTTTTAGATGCTTTATTTTTGCAATAATTAATACAATTTCACTAATTAGAGCTAATATAAAAGGTATAAAAATTAAATTTAAGATAATATCTCCTTTAAGAAAAAAACGAAAAATCATTCCAAACAATACTATATCAAATATTAACCTTGTTATCATTTTATCCACTCCGAATATCTAAACTATTAAATTATAATAAGATTTTATTTACCCATTTTTTTATATTTTCTAAATCATTTGTATCTGGATGGGTTAAAGCATCTTCAAAATTTTTAAGGCTTACTTCTAAATTTTTATCATTAGGATTTTCAGTTATCATTTTTATATATCGTTCTTTAATTTGTATTGGCATTTTTCCTTGACAATAAAAACATCCTAAAATTGTATTAGAAGAATCGATATATTGTTTTACTCTACTAAATAAAGTATCATAATAAGTTGTACTTCCACCATAACCTGCTGTTGCAAAATAAGCTATTTTTTTATTTTTTAATTTCTTTAAAAAATTAATAATATCATTTGATGCATCACCTTTATTAGTCCAAGAACCAATAAAATAAATATCAGCATCAATTTCTTTATTTATTGGTTTACCAAAATAAACTATCTCTTCTTTTATTTCATTTTTAATATTTTTATAATTTTATATCCTAATCAATAGCCTGTAACTGGACAAATTCCAATAATCACATAAAATAACAATGCCATCATAATTCTCTCTTTCAAATTACTCTTTTTTCATATTAACTAGTTAAGTTAAAAACTAATACTAATTCTAATATTGTTACTATAAATATCAATAACCATAAAAATTTATTATAGTTATAAATTCTGCCACCACCCAATGATTCAAATGGATATATTGGAATAACCATAAAAAATAAATAAGAGGTTGATAATTGTCCTATTGCATTCCAATATGAATTATTAATCCAATTTAAGGATATAAATGGTAAAATTATAAAAATTGCCCATTTTATTAATTCAGGTATTGCTAACCTTTTCTTAAATATTTTCGTTTTTTCATACTTTTCTGGATACCAATTTGCATTCATTAAAAATGCATTTCCCCAAAAACTTAGAAGTAAAGTTAAAAAACTTCCACCATTATTAACTCTAAATTTCCCTTTATTTTTACTAATTATGTTACCTATATATCTACTACCTATAAATATTGATAATACTGTCACATATGCCAACAATACCCATATAAACCTATTATAATTTTTATTAAAAAATCTAATCCATAAAGGAAGAAGTAATATTATATTTGCAAGGAAAAATGATATAATTTCAATAGTCGCATTACCTTTTTCGTTTACATTATTTTTTTTATTTGTCATATAAAAGTCCATTCCTATTGCAAAAGGAAAAGGTGTTTTAAAATAATGTTTTATAAATCCTGCAAAACCTAATTGTTTAATAATTTCATAACAACTAACTCTTTTAAAATTATTATTCATAAATAGCTTCCACGAACTAACATTATCATCTTTTACAAGTGC